>JASHUO010000579.1 GCA_030039975.1 Alphaproteobacteria bacterium | reverse complement strand
TGAAGAAGCCGGGCGTGCGCTTCCACCGCGTCCCCTATTTCGACAATGTCGGCGAGATCGAGCGCGCGCTCGAGGCGAAGGCGGTCGGGCTGCATGCCCGCATCCGCTCGCGGCTGCGCACGCGCAACGGCGCGGGCGAGCGCGTGGTGCGCACCGTCGTCACCACGCCCGGCCGCATGATGCTGGCGGAGATCCTGCCGGACAATCCCAACATCAGCTTCGACCTGATCAACCGGCTGCTGACCAAGAAGGAGATCAGCAACGTCATCGACCAGGTCTATCGCCATTGCGGCCAGAAGGAGACGGTGATCTTCTGCGACCGGCTGATGGCGATCGGCTTCCAGCAGGCGTGCAAGGCCGGCATCTCCTTCGGCAAGGACGATCTCATCGTGCCGCACGCCAAGGAGAAGCTGGTCTCCTCGGCGCAGGAGAAGGTGAAGGAGTACGAGCAGCAGTATCTCGACGGCCTCATCACCCAGGGCGAGAAATACAACAAGGTGGTCGACGTCTGGTCGAGCTGCACCGAGAAGGTGGCCGAGGAGATGATGAAGGTCATCCGCTCGGCGAAACCGGGCGACCCGATCAACTCGGTCTGGATGATGGCGGATAGCGGCGCGCGCGGCTCGGCGACGCAGATCAAGCAGCTCGCCGGGATGCGCGGCCTGATGGCCAAGCCCTCGGGCGAGATCATCGAGACGCCGATCATCTCGAACTTCAAGGAAGGGCTCACCGTGCTCGAGTACTTCAACTCGACGCATGGCGCGCGCAAGGGCCTCGCCGACACCGCGCTGAAGACCGCCAATTCCGGCTATCTGACGCGCCGCCTCGTCGACGTGGCGCAGGACGCCATCATCACCGAGGAGGATTGCGGCACCACGCGCGGCCTCACCATGCGCGCCGTCGTCGATGGCGGCGAGGTGATCGCGCCGCTCTCCGACCGCATCCTCGGCCGCACCGCGGCGCTCGACGTCGTCGACCCGCTCAACGGCGAGCTCATCGTCCATGCCGGCGGTCTCATCGACGAGGAGGTGGTCGAGCGCATCGACCGCTCCGGCATCGACAGCGTCCTCATCCGCTCGGTGCTGACCTGCGAAACCCGCGTCGGGCTCTGCGGCAAATGCTATGGCCGCGACCTCGCGCGCGGCACGGTGGTCAATATCGGCGAAGCGGTGGGCGTCATCGCCGCCCAGTCGATCGGCGAGCCCGGCACGCAGCTCACCATGCGCACCTTCCACATCGGCGGTGCGGTGCAGCGCGGCGCCGAGCAGTCCTCGATCGAGGCCGCCTTCGACAGCAAGGTGCGGATCAAGAACCGCAACGTGGTGATGAACTCCACCGGCGTGCCGGTGGTGATGGGCCGCAACACCGAGCTCGCCTTGCTCGACGAGGCCGGCCGCGAGAAGGCGCGTCACCGCGTGCCTTACGGCGCCAAGCTGCTCGCCGATGAGGGCACGACGGTGGTGAAGGGGCAGAAGCTCGCGGAGTGGGATCCCTACACCATTCCGATCATCACCGAGAAAGACGGCATCGCCCATTATGTCGATCTCATCGAGGGCGTCTCGATGCGCGAGGTCGTCGACGAGGCGACCGGCATTTCGTCCAAGGTGGTCATCGACTGGAAGCAGCAGCCGCGCGGCAACGAGCTGAAGCCGCGGGTCACGCTGCGCACCGCCAAGGGCGACGTGCTCACCCTCGCGAACGGGCTCGAGGCGCGCTACTTCATGTCGGTCGATGCCATCCTCTCGGTCGAGAACGGCGCCGAGGTGAAGGCTGGCGACGTGCTGGCGCGCATCCCGCGCGAATCCTCCAAGACGCGCGACATCACCGGCGGTCTGCCGCGCGTCGCCGAGCTGTTCGAGGCGCGCCGGCCGAAGGATTTCGCCATCATCAGCGAGATCGACGGCCGCGTCGAGTTCGGCAAGGACTACAAGACGAAGCGGCGCATCGTCGTCATCCCGAGCGAGGAGGGCCGGGACCCGGTCGAGTACCTCATCCCCAAGGGCAAGCATATCAGCGTGCAGGAAGGGGATTTCGTGCAGAAGGGCGACCTGCTGATGGACGGCAACCCGGTGCCGCACGACATCCTGCGCATCCTCGGCGTCGAGGCGCTGGCGAGCTACCTCATCAACGAGATCCAGGAGGTCTATCGCCTCCAGGGCGTGCGCATCAACGACAAGCACATCGAGGTGATCGTCCGTCAGATGCTGCAGAAGGTGGAGGTCGAGGATCCCGGCGAGACCACGTTCCTCGCCGGCGAGCAGATCGACCGCTCCGAGTTCGAGGCGGAGAACCGCAAGGTCGAGGCGGAAAGCCTGAAGCCCGCCCTCGCCCATCCGGTGCTGCAGGGCATCACCAAGGCGAGCCTGCAGACCAACTCCTTCATCTCGGCCGCCTCCTTCCAGGAGACGACGCGCGTCCTCACCGAAGCGGCGGTGTCGGGCCGGGTCGATGTGCTCTCCGGCCTCAAGGAGAACGTCATCGTCGGCCGTCTCATCCCGGCCGGCACCGGCAGCGTCATGGCGCGGTGGCGCCAGCTCGCCGCCGAGCGCGACAAGGAGCTGGCCGCCCAGCAAGGCGGCGAGGTCCCGGCGCTGGAGGAGCCCGGGCAGAAGATCGCCTGAGCGAGGGGATTGCGCGCACCTAGCCCCTCTCCCGCTCGCGCGACGCGAGAGCGGGAGAGGGAGGGTGAGGGCGTCGCCCCGGATTTTCGCGCCGTCACGGGGCGGTTGCCCTTGACGGGGTGGGGGGGCGTCCATATTATCCGCGCACCCAAAAGGGGGGCTGGCGGTAGGAAGCCACCTAAACGCAGCCCAAGTACGCGGTCTTGGCTCGGCACCGTGTGAGACGGTGCATCTATCCGGAGTTCCCATTGAGCCGTGTCGGCGGTGCGGGAAGCACGTCGCGCGGCGATTGCGCTTGATGAGGGTCGAGAGGCATGCCGACGATTAATCAGCTGATCCGCCAGGCGCGGAGACCGCAGGCCGCGCGCAACAAGGTGCCGGCCCTCAGCCGGTCGCCGCAGAAGCGCGGCGTCTGCACCCGCGTCTATACCACGACCCCGAAGAAGCCCAATTCGGCGCTGCGCAAGGTGGCGCGCGTGCGCCTCACCAACGGCTTCGAGGTGACGAGCTACATCCCGGGCGAGGGGCATAACCTGCAGGAGCACTCCGTGGTGCTGATCCGCGGCGGTCGCGTCAAGGACCTGCCCGGCGTGCGCTATCACATCATCCGCGGCACGCTCGACACCCAGGGCGTCAAGGATCGCCGCCAGCGCCGCTCGAAGTACGGCGCCAAGCGGCCGAAGTAAGGAGAAGGCGAGCCATGTCGCGTCGTCGCGCAGCGGTCAAGCGGGAGGTCCTGCCGGATGCCAAGTTCGGCGACCCCGTCGTCACCAAATTCATGAACTGCCTCATGTATGAGGGCAAGAAGTCGGTCGCCGAGGGCATCGTCTACGGCGCGCTCGAGCGCATCGCCAAGCGCTCCGGGCAGGATCCGCTGCGCACCTTCCACGACGCGCTGTCGAATGTTCGGCCCGCCGTCGAAGTGCGCTCGCGCCGCGTCGGCGGCGCCACCTACCAGGTACCGGTCGAGGTGCGCCCCGACCGCGGCCAGGCGCTCGCCATCCGCTGGCTCATCGGCAGCTCGCGCGAGCGTTCCGAGCACACCATGGAAGAAAGGCTTTCGGGGGAATTGCTTGACGCCGCCAACAACCGCGGCAACGCGGTGAAGAAGCGAGAGGACACCCACCGCATGGCGGACGCCAACAAGGCGTTCTCACATTATCGCTGGTAGGCGCAATTCGAGCGCCGCCCCGGAGCTTCTCATGGCACGCACCACTCCCCTCGATCGCTATCGCAACATCGGCATCATGGCCCATATCGATGCCGGCAAGACGACGACCACCGAGCGCATCCTTTATTACACCGGCCGCTCCTACAAGATCGGCGAGGTCCATGAGGGCACGGCCACCATGGATTGGATGGAGCAGGAGCAGGAGCGCGGCATCACCATCACCTCGGCCGCGACGACCTGCTTCTGGCGGGATTATCGCATCAACATCATCGACACGCCGGGCCATGTCGACTTCACCATCGAGGTCGAGCGCTCACTGCGCGTGCTCGACGGCGCGGTGACGGTGTTCGACAGCGTCGCCGGCGTCGAGCCGCAATCGGAGACGGTGTGGCGTCAGGCCGACAAATACGGCGTGCCGCGCATCTGCTTCGTCAACAAGATGGATCGCATCGGCGCCAACTAC
>JASHUO010000578.1 GCA_030039975.1 Alphaproteobacteria bacterium | reverse complement strand
CGATGCCGCGGCCACCCACCTTATCCTAAATCCTTCTCCGCCCTTGAGGGCGGAGAAGGACTTGCTGCGTTGCGGGCGCGAGCGCGCCCAGAGGAGCTCGATCATGCCGATTCCGCTGATGTCGCCGCCGCTCATGGGGCAGGGCCCGACGCCGGGTGTGATGCCGGATCCCGATCCGGTGCTTGGCGCCGTCGAGATCGAAGTCGATGACGAGACCGGCGATGTCACCATCCGCGACCCTGCTGCGCCAAAGGCTCCGCAGGGCAGGGGCTTCGACGACAACCTCGCCGAGACGCTGGACGCGGCGGCGCTGGGCCGGATCGCCGAGACGCTGCTCCGGGGCATCGAGGCGGATGAGCGCTCGCGGCGCGAGATGCTGGAGCAGTATACGCGCGGCATGGACCTGCTGGGCCTCAAGCTCGAAGGCGATGCGGCGGGGTTCGCCGCGGGGCAAGGCGGCAAGACGATTTCGCGCATCCGCCATCCGATCCTGCTCTGGGCTTGCGTCCGCTTCCAGTCGGGGGCGCGCAACGAGCTGCTGCCGGCGGCAGGGCCGGTCAAGGTGCGGATCGACGGGGCAGAGGATGGGGCGAAGGACGAGCTCGCCAAAGATTTCGAGCGCGACTTCAACCATTATCTCACGGTCACCGCCAGCGAATATTACCCCGACACGGATCGCGGGTTGTTCTATCTCGGCTATGGCGGGACGCTGTTCAAAAAGGTCTATCGCTGCCCGCTGCGCGAGCGGCCGGTCAGCGAATGCGTCTACATGCCTGATCTCATCGTCTCGAACGACGCGACCGACCTCGCCAATGCGCAGCGGGTCACGCATCGCTTCGAGATGGCGCCCGCCACGCTCGAACGGCTCAAAGCGAGCGGCTTCTATCTCGATGTCGCGCTGGTACCGCCGGCGGAGGCGGCGCTGGCGGCGCAGCCGGCGAAGCAGAAAGAAGGGCAGATCGCCGGCGTGCAGCCGCAGCGCGACCAGCCGGAAGACAAGCAGCACACGATCTATGAGTGCTACAGCGATATCGACCTGGCGCCGCTCGGGCACAAAGAACCGGCCGCGCGTGCGGGGCAGCTGCTGCCCTATCGCGTATCGATCGACCATGACAGCCGCAAAGTGCTGGAAATCCGCCGCAACTGGCAGGCGGGAGACGCCGGCTTCGCGCGGCGCAAGCGCTTCGTCAAATATGGCCTCATCCCCGGCTTCGGCTTCTACGATTACGGCTACCTGCATCTCATCGGCAACCACACCAAGGCGCTGACGGCGCTGTGGCGTCTCGTCATCGATGCCGGCATGTTCGCAACCTTTCCCGGCGGCCTGCGGCTCAAGGGGAGCCGCGCCTCGACCAACGAGTTCCGGCCGGGCCCGGGCGAATTGCTGGAGATCGATGCCGCCGGGGTCGAGGATATCCGCAAGCTTTTCATGGCGATGCCCTACAAGGAGCCGTCGGGTGTCATCCTCGAGATGATCCAGCTCTTGATGAAGGACGCGGCGCAGATCGCCGGCACGGTCGAGCTCGAGCTTGGCGAGGGCCGCACCAACATGCCGGTGGGCACGATCCTGTCGATGATCGAGCAGCAGACGCAAGTGATGTCGGCGGTGCACAAGCGCAACCATGCCAGCCAGCAGGAGGAGCTGTTGCTGCTGAAAGAGCTGTTCGCGGAAGATCCGGCGGCGCTTGCCGCGCTCAATCCCGCGCCGGCGCGGCGCTGGCAGGCCGCCGAAGAGTTCGCCGATCTCGATCTGGTGCCGGCTTCCGATCCGAACGTGCCGGCGCAGATCCACCGCATCATGCAGTCGACGGTGCTGTGGATGCTGGCGAGCGCCGCGCCGAGCCTCTTCAATCAGCAGGAAGTGGTGCGCCGCATCCTGCGAACAATTAATATCGGCGATGCCGATAGCCTGCTGAGCACGGCGCCCCCGGCGGTCGCGGGGGCAGGTTCAGCGCCGCCCGATCTTAAAGCAGCGGCGCTGGCGGCGGGGCTGCCGCTGAAGCAGCAGAAGCTGGCGCTGGCGCAGCAGGAGCTGCTCCAGCAGCGGGCGGACAGCGCGCGCGAAGCCGCGGCCGAGGCACAGGAAGCGCAGCAGCGCCAGCAGGACCGCGCGCTCAAAGCGGCGATCGAAGCGGCGAAGCTCGCGCATGCGCGGGAGAAGCTGGCACAACAGCGCGACGCGGCGACGCCGCCCGCGTCCCGGGCCGATGGCGGAGGCGTGCATGAGGCCGCGGCCGCGCCGACGGGAAACGCGACTGCCGGCGATGCGTCGGTTCAGCCACAAAGCGACGGAGTGGCGCCGTCGGTCGATGCAACGCCGACGAGCGGCGTGGCGCAAAGCGGAAACGACGCGAACCCGGCTATGCCGGGCGCTCCGCCCTCAATCGAAGTTCGACTGCCGGACGGCTCCTTTGTCGCGGACGCGCACGAGACAAAGTACAACCAGACTGGTCACCTCTTGGCACCGATGGCTGATCTGTCTCATGTGGCGCAAGCGGGGAGAGAAGCCGGAGCCGTCTTCCGGCAATTTCTCGATAATGGCGAGACTGCCGCCAGTGCGGAGCCCTATTTGGTCGCCACACTTGTAAGCCATTTCGGCCATGGCGGTCTTTTCGACTATCAACGGCAAGGCAATGCGATCGCGGGCTATACCCAGTTGCCGCAGTTTCGCCACGTTTCGAACTTCAATATAGGTCTTTTCGCACAGCAGGCCGGAATGTCATTGGACGAGGCGCTCGGATATGCAGGCCTTTATGCCCAGTTCTTGTCCAGCAACACCAAAGCGGACCAGCCCTTTGGCTTGGACTCCGAAAGTAGAGAATTCATCGCCAAGGGTTTTCAGACTGGCGCGAGTGGGGCCTTTGACCCATAGCCCGAATTCGGGCGAAGTTGCCTGATGAGCACGGACCACAATCCGTCTTGGGGGTGGGGAAGGAACCTGCTCTGGG
>JASHUO010000577.1 GCA_030039975.1 Alphaproteobacteria bacterium | reverse complement strand
TGAACGCCGAAGAGACCCTGCGGCCGGAAGATGAGCACCAGCGCCATGGCGGCGAACAGCATGACCTGGGAATAGGCCGGCGCGATCATGGCGGTGAGGCTCAGGATCTCGCCCGCGATGAGGCCGCCGACCAGCGCGCCCCAGAACGAGCCGACGCCGCCGATGACGATGACGACGAAGGACTGGACGAGCACATCGGCGCCCATATCCGGCGTCACCGTCACGATCGGGCCGTTGATGACGCCGGCAAAGCCCGCCGACATCGCGCCGAGCCCGAACACCGTCAGGAAGGTGCGCGTCACATTGATGCCGAGGATGTTGACCATGAGCTGGTCCTCGATCCCGGCGCGCACGATGAGGCCGAGACGGGTGCGGTAGAGCACGAGGTAGAGGATGACGAGAGCGCAGGCGACGATGCCGAGCACCTGGACGCGGTAGGTCGGGTAAAAGGTGGCGCCGAGATTGATCGCCCCCTCCCCCCAGCTCGGCACCGGCAAGCGCTGCGCCAAGCCGCCGAACATCGCCCGGAGCGTCTCGACCAGCACGATGGCCGCGCCGAAGGTGACGAGGATCTGATCCTCTTTCGGCCGGTTGTAGTAGAGCCGGATCAGGACGCGCTCGATGAGAATGCCGAGCAGCAACAGGCACAGCGCGCCCGCTGCCATCGCGGCGACGAACGACCCGGTCCGCTCATAGGCGACGAAGCCGGCGTAAGCGCCCGCGGCGTAGAACGAGCCATGGGCGAAATTCACCACGCCCAGGGCGCCGAAGATGATCGTCAGCCCCATGGCGACGAGCACCAGCAGCGCTCCGAGGGTGAGCCCGTTGAACAGCTGGGCGAAGACGAGCGCGCTGCTAATCAGCCGAGCTCCCCGTCAGTATCCCGCCCGCTGCCGCGCTCAGGCGGCCGGCATCTTGCAGCCCAGGAAATCGGGCGGCATCACCTCGGGCCCCGGCGTCAGACCGACGATGGTGAAGTAGTCGTCGGGATTGCGCATCTCGCTGGGCTTTTTGCCGACCACGACCGGTACCGCGCGCACCTGCTGATGGTCTTGCGCCCGGTACCAGACCTCGCCCAGCGGCAGCTGCAGCTTGTGGCCGGCTTCGAGCGTCTTGATGACGTGCAGGGGGTTGAAGCTCTTGGCGCGCTCGACCGCATCCGCCCAGACCAGCATCTGCGTATAGGCGATGTGCGCCGGCCAGCTCGGCTTGTATTTGAACTTGGCATCGAAGCTGTCGACGAAGAGCTTCGCCATCGGATTGGTCTCGGCCAAGGTCCACCAGAAATCGAGCGTGCCGTAAACGCCCTGCATGATCTCGGCGCCCAGCTCCTTGGCCTGGAAGCCCGAGATATTGGGCACCACCATCTGCATCTTGTCGAGCACGCCGAACTGCTTTGCCTGCTTGCAGGACGCCACCGCATCCGCGCCGAAGGCGACATTGACGAAGACATCAGCGCCGCTATTGGCGATGTTGAGGAGATAGGAGCTGTAGTCGGTGGTACCGAGCGGGCAGACCTGCGAGCCCAGCGACTTCCAGCCGAGCTCCTTTTCCGTGAACTCGCCGGTCGAGTGCTCGACCGAGTGGCCATAGGCGTAGTCGGGGACGAGATAGATCGCCTTCTTGTTCCGCCCGATCTGCTTGCCGAGCACCGGCGCCAGCGCCTTCGCCGCCATGTAGGCGGAAGGCTGCGAGCGAAAGGCATAGCGCTGGCAGTCGACGCCGGTCGTCTCGTTGGCGCCGCTGCAGCCGACCATGTTTACCACCTTGTAGCGCTCCGCCAGCTTCTCCAGCGCGATCGCCACGGCGCTGCTGAGGGAGCCGGTAATCATGATCGCCTTGTCCTGGGTGATGTACTGGGTCTGGGCCTGGACTGCCGGGTTCGGCTGGGTCTGGGTGTCGGCGTATTTGAAGACGATCTTCTTGCCGAGAACGCCCTTGCCGTTCAAGGTCGGGATCTTGCCGACGAGGCCGCCGCCCCCGTTCAGATGCTCGATCGCGAGCTGATAGCCTTTGAGATGATCCTCGCCATCGGCGGAATAGGGTCCGGTGAGCGGCGTGGTGACACCGACGAAGATGGTATCGCCCTGAACGCCGGCGGGATAATTGCCGATCGTCTCTTCCGCCGCGACGCCGCGAACGGGTGCGAACAACGGCAGCGCTCCGGCCGCCGCGGCTCCTCTCAGCACGCGCCGGCGGCTGATGGAATTCTGCTTCTCGATGGGCATGTGGCTCGCTCCCGTTGGCCGAAAAGGTCTGAAGCCATATCCGATCGAACCGTATCGGCCACCGCTTCATCGTCATTCCCGCGAACACGGGAATCCATAGGCTTTGGCCCCCCGCTTTCGCGGGGGTGACGCTGGAGGATGGACCAATTCGACCGAAGACCGCTCCCCGTGTGATCGTTGGTTGCGGCAGGCTTTAGCCGTGCGCAGCGCCGGAATCAATGCCCCGGCGCGGCCGGCGCGCTACTCGCCGCCCGCCGTCTTGCGCCGGAAACCCTCGATGCCGAGCTCGTCCATCACCTGCTGCTGGCGCCGCGCCTCGCGCTGCTCCTGCTGCTTCTGACGACTGGCCGCGGCGATCTCGTAGCGCTTCACCTCTTGAAAGGCCTCGGCCAGCGCCTCGCGGGCGTGCAGGATCTGCTCGGCCACTTCGGCTTGGGAGCGGTCGAGCCGATGCCGCCGGTCGATGAGGCCCCTGGCATAGCCGGCATAGGTCAAAGCGGCCTCGGGCGAGGCCGCGGCGACCGCGCGCTCGCGCTCGTCTTCGGCATCGAGCCGCATCCGCTCCGCGTGGAGCTTCGCCGCCAGCTCCTCGAGTGCGGCGAGGTCGCGGCGCCGCTCGTCGAGCTGCCAACGGTGCAACCGGATGAGGCTGTCATAGTGGGTCACGACATCGGCGCCTGCAGCAGCGCGGCGAGCTGGGCATAGCCGCTGGCGAGGTCGGCGCGCTCATCCTTGCGCTGCGCCAGGAAGGCCTCGATCAGCGGATAGCGCCGGATCGCTTCGTCGATCTTGGGATCGCTGCCGCGCTTATAAGCGCCGAGGCGGATGAGCTCGGCCATGTCCTCATAGGTCGAGACGAGCTGGCGCGCCGACATCACCACCCGGTTCTCGTCCTCGGTGTTGCATTGCGGCATGGTGCGCGAGATCGAGCGCAGCACATTGACCGCGGGATAGCGGCCGCGCTCGGCAATGCTGCGGTCGAGCACGATATGGCCGTCGAGAATGCCGCGCACGGCATCGGCGATCGGCTCGTTATGGTCGTCGCCCTCGACCAGCACGCTGAAGAGGCCGGTGATGCTGCCTTTGCCGGTGCCGGGCCCCGCCCGCTCCAGCAGCTTCGGCAGCTCGGCGAAGACCGTCGGCGTGTAGCCCTTGGTGGTCGGCGGCTCGCCGGCGGAAAGGCCGATCTCGCGCTGCGCCATGGCAAAGCGGGTGACGCTGTCGATGAGGCAGAGCACGTCGCTGTCGCGGTCGCGCAGATACTCGGCGATGGCGAGGGTCAGATAGCCGGCCTGGCGCCGCATCAGCGGCGATTCATCCGAGGTGGCGACGACCACGATGCTGCGCTTCAGCCCTTCGGGACCGAGATCGTCCTCGATGAACTCCTGGACCTCGCGCCCGCGCTCGCCGATGAGCCCGATCACCGTGGCATCGGCGCTGGTGTAGCGGGCGATCATCGACAGCAGCACGGATTTGCCGACGCCCGAGCCCGAAAAGATGCCCATGCGCTGGCCGCGGCAGCAGGTGAGAAAGGTGTTGAGCGCGCGGACGCCGAGATCGATCTTGCCCTGGACGCGCCGGCGCGCATGCGCGGGCGGCGGTTGATTGCGCAGGGGATAGGCGACGCGCCCTTGCGGCAGCTTCCCCTTGCCGTCGATCGGCTCGCCCATGGCGTTTACCACCCGGCCGAGCCAGCCACTATCGGGATAGATCGCCGCCGGCCGCTCGACCATCTCGACCTTGGAGCCGAGCCCGATGCCGTCCAGCGGCCCGAATGGCATCAGGAGCGCTCGGCCGGCGCGAAACCCTACCACCTCGCAGGTGAGCCGCCTGCCCTGCTGCCCCGCGACCTGGCAATGGCCGCCGATGGCGAGGCGCTGGGGCAGCCCACCGACCTCGAGCAGCATGCCCATCACCCCGGTTACCCGGCCGAAACGGCGGATTTCCGGGATGAGCGACAGCTCGTCGATCAGGTCTGGAAGACTCAGCGGGGGCCCCTTCGCGGCCAGCAAAGGGGCCGACCGCGGGGAATCATGGGCCGGGCGCGCTTAATTCAGGGTTAAGCCGGCGGGAGCCGCCTCGCCTGCCGCGCCGCAGGCCACAACCCCAAAGTAAACTGAGATCCCTGCCATAGACATTTTTTCGTGCTTGATTAACCCGCTATTAACCTCGGTTGGTAAGAATGATTAAGACGGGGTATGGTTGACCAACAGCTGATCAGCCAAAGGGACCTAGCGGAGGCGGAC
>JASHUO010000576.1 GCA_030039975.1 Alphaproteobacteria bacterium | reverse complement strand
TACAAGACGCATGTCTACTGCCCCGACTCCGACAGCCCGGCGAAGCTGGTAACGCCTTACGCGACCACGGCGGCCTATGACGATCGCGCCGCGCTCCAGCGTTTTGCCGGCGCCGTCGATGTCGTCACCGCGGAATTCGAGAATGTGCCGGCGGATTGCGCCGAGATCCTCGCCGAGACGAAGCCGGTGCGGCCCGGCCCCAACGCGCTGCGCATCGCGCAGGATCGGCTGCGCGAGAAGAATTTCCTCCGCTCCATCGACGTCGCCACCGCCGAGTTCCGCGAAGTGACGAGCGCCGCGGCGCTCCAGCGCGCGCTGCGCGATATCGGCCCCAACGCCGTGTTGAAGACGGTGCGCGGCGGCTATGACGGCAAGGGCCAGGTGGCGATCCGCGCCGACAGCGATCTCGCCGCGGCCTGGCGTCAGATGGGCGCCGAGATCGGCATCATCGAGAGCTTCGTCGATTTCAGCTGCGAGATCTCGGTCATCGTCGCCCGGGGCGCGAGCGGACAGACCGCCACCTATGTCCCGGTCGAGAATCGGCATGCGCATCACATCCTCGACACCACCATCGCGCCGGCGCGCATCGCCTCCGATATCGCGATGCGCGCCGAGGCGATCGCGCGCCATATCGCCGAAAAGCTCGACCTCATCGGTCTCATCGCGGTCGAGATGTTCGTCACCGCCGAAGGCGCGGTGGTGGTGAACGAGCTGGCGCCGCGGCCGCACAATTCCGGCCATTGGACGATCGATGCCTGCATCACCAGCCAGTTCGAGCAGCTGGTGCGCGCGATTTGCGGCTTGCCGCTGGGCTCGCCCGAGCGGCATTCGGATGCGGTGATGAAGAACCTGATCGGCCATGATGTCGGCACCTGGCGCGAGGTGCTGAACGAGCCGGCCGCCAAGCTGCATCTCTACGGCAAGGCCAAGGCCATGCCCGGCCGCAAGATGGGCCATGTGACGCGGCTGGTGCCGCGGCGGGATTGAGCGCCGCTGGCAGGCAATGCCATCGCGCATAGATTCACCACGAAGGCACGGAGAACACGGAGATTGGGTCTTTGGCGCGCGAAGCGCGCCCTGCCTTCGCCGAAGCGAAGCTGCTTCAGCGTCGCGCAGCCAGGCGTTCTTCGCTTCTCCGTGATCTCCGTGCCTCCGTGGCAATTCTTTTCCTGCCGCGGGCAGGGAGTGAAATCCTAGGGACGATCGGTTTCGCGCCGCGGCACTTGCGCCGCGACCAATGCTTCCGCGGCCCAGACGAGAGCGTTGCTGGCGCCCTTGGGGCCGCCCAGAGTCTGGCTGATGGCATAGGCGCCTTCGACCAGCAGCAAGAGGCCGTCCGCGAGCTGCTTTGGTTGCGCCGCGCCCAGCGCTGCGGCGATCTCGACGAAACGCTGCCGCATGTCGCGCTTGTTGGCTTGCGCGACCTGATGTCCGGGATGCGCGGCCTCGGGAAATTCCGCGCAGTAATTGATGAAGGGGCAACCGCGATAGCCGGGCTGGGTGGTGCGGTGCGCCAGGTACGTCATGATGGCGCGCAGCTGCGCGTGCGGATCGCCCTTATATTCGGCGAAACGCTCGTCCCATTGCTGCCAAAAAGTCGCGTTGCGGTTCTCGAGATAAGCGACCACGAGGTCGTCTTTGGACGGGAAGCTGCGATATAAGCTGATCTTGGCGACGCCGGCCTGCTGAACGATCGTCTCGACGCCGACGGCGCGCACGCCTTCGCGATAGAACAGATCGCTGGCGACCTCGAAGACCTTGTCGCGCGCCAGCTTCCGCCCCGCCCCGCCCTTGGTTCTCCGCGATCGATTGTTCCGCACCGCCCCTGCCTTCGCGCCCGACTTGACATGTAACCGACCGGTTCGTAGCGTTAGCAATATGAACGAACCGGTCGGTCACATATACGCCGGCAGCGGACTTCGTTCAACCGTCGAACCGCGGGAGAAAGGGAGCCGTCGCATGATGAAGCACTTCGTGGTCGAAGCGACCTACGTTGCCCCTTACGAGAAGATCAGAGAGCTGCAACCGATGCATCGGGCATGGCTGCAGAAGGGCTATGATTTGGGCCTGTTTCTCTGTTCCGGACCGCAGGATCCGCCGGTTGGCGGGTTTCTCGTGGCGCGCGCCAACTCCATCGCGGAGCTCAAGACGATGTTCGAGGAGGAGCCGTTCAATGTCGCCAGGCTGGCGACCTTCACTTTCAAGGAGTTCCAGCCCGTGAAGCGGCAGCCCTGGACCGAGGAATGGTTCGGCGGCTAGGGCGCGGAACGCCGCTATTTAACAAAGGCAGTCCTATGCGGCTTCATGTCGGGATGGCCGCAATCGACCCATGTTGGACCTCAAGGGTGTGTCGGACGATGTGCCAAAGCAGTCATTCAACTGAATGACATGAGCCGCGAGCAGGCGAGCTATTTCCCGGAAACTACGATCGCCCGAACAACAAGTGCGATGCGTTCGCCGCGCTTGCTGGGCCTAATTCGGCCTGAACGTTCGAGTTCGGCGAGCCCATGAAGGGCGGCCCAAAAGGTCTCCGTCACATCATCTACATCGACGCAAAACGGCGTTACGACTGCCGCAAGGGCTTCGAAACCAGCCCGTAGTTCCGGTCTGGTTCCAGCTTCGGCGAACCGCAAATTCGTCGGAAGGATAAACATGGCCTCGTAGAGTGCAGGATGACGTACTGCAAAGGCGAGATAGGCCAGAGCGACATTCTTGAGGGCATTTCGTCGTCCGGTCGATGCGCTTGCCGCTTCCCGAAGAGCTACCGTGATCTCCTGAAAACCCTCGACTGCAACTGCCGCAATAATCGCATCCCTATTCTCGAAATGTGAGTAGAGGACTGGCTGACTATATTCGATCTCATCGGCCAGGCGACGGATTGTAACGGCATCCCATCCTTCGCGCTCTGCGATCACGCGCG
>JASHUO010000575.1 GCA_030039975.1 Alphaproteobacteria bacterium | reverse complement strand
GTGCTGGCCCCGATCAAATCCGTCTCGACAACGATGGGATTTCCCTACGCGGTCGATTCCTTCATGGTCCTCGTGCTCGGCGGCGTCGGCAATTTGTTGGGTGTGTTGGCGGGCGGCGCGGTCATCGGCGAGGCCGAGACGGTGCTGTCATTCATCTTCAACAACGTTATCGGGCAGCTCCTCGTCTTCCTGTTCATCGTCATCATCATCCGTATCGTGCCGAGAGGGATCTTCGGCTACTCCGAGCGGCGCTAGCTGACGGAACGCGTCCTTCAAAAGGATCGACATGGTAAGAGATAACGCCGGGAAAATGGCAGGGAAGGGTCGGCGGAGCATCCGTCGCGCACCGCTCTTCCCCTTCTGGGCCGTGATTGGCGGCGCCGCGCTGGTCGCGTCGATCGGCGCCTACCCGTACTATAGCACGAACATTTATGTGTTGACGCTGCTCGGCAAATTCCTCTGCTACGCAATCTTCGCCCTCAGCATCGATCTGATCTGGGGCTTCACCGGCATTCTGAGCCTGGGGCAGGCGGTCTATTTCGGCCTCGGCGCCTACATGGTCGGTTTGTCGCTGAAGCTGAACTACGCGCTCACGCATCCGACACGTTTTGGCAGCAAGATCCCGGATTTCATGGAGTGGAATAGCCTCACTCAGGTGCCGGGCTTCATGACGCCGCTCTACAGCACGCCGCTTGCCATTGCAGCCGCGCTCATCGTGCCGACGCTGCTCGCGCTGCTGTTCGGCGCCATTACGTTCAAACGACACATCTACGGGGTCTATTGCGCGGTAATCACGTTGGCGGAATCGCTGATCCTGCAAAACTTCATCATCGAATATCAGGCCTATACCGGCGGCTTCAACGGCATCACCGACTATTCGAACTATGTCGGGCCGTCCTTCCTCTGGTTCATCCTTGCGGTGACCGTTCTTTTCATCATCGTCGCGCGGGTGCTTACCCATTCGCGCGTCGGCACCGTGCTCAAGTCGATCCGGGACAACGATCTGCGCGCCGAGTTCATGGGCTACAACGTAGCCAATTACCGCATCTTCGTGTTCTGCGTATCGGCTTTCATGGCGGCGGCCGCAGGGGGCATGTACGCCGCCTGGGTCGGCATCATCTCGTTTCTCAACGCCGGGCCGATCTATTCGATCGAAGGTGTCATCTGGACCGCTGTGGGCGGCCGCGGCACGCTGATCGGTCCGGTGATTGGCGCCTTCCTCGTCAAAGGTGCTGAGGCGTTTTTGAGCGACCGCTTGGCGGATTGGTGGCAGATCATCGTCGGCGCACTGTTCATCCTGGTCGTGCTGGTGATGCGTGACGGCATTATCGGCACCGCCATGGAATGGGTACAGCGACGGCAGCGCGGCAGCTACCGCCAGATTCTCGCCGATGCCGACCGCACCGCGCATGATCTGCAGATGGATTGGCGCACCGAAGGCGCGCCGCGTCCGGGCGAGGAGGTGCGCTGAATGGCCGCCCTGCTCGAGGTGACCGGCCTCACCACCAAAGTGTCGGGCTTCACCATCCTCAATGGTCTCGACCTCAGCGTCGAGGAGCACGAGCTGCGGGTGCTGCTCGGTCCCAACGGCGCCGGCAAGACGACGCTGATCGCCATGATCACCGGCCAGTTCAAGGCTTCTTCCGGCACCATCCGCTTTGCCGGCCAGGACATCACCGGCTGGGCGCCTGACGCCATCTTTCAGACCGGGATCAGCCGCAAGTTCCAAGTGCCGAACATGTACGAGACCTTGTCGGTCTTCGACAATGTCATGGTCTCGCTGCGCGGCCGGCGGCGGGTCTTCGCAACGCTGTTCCAGGTGTTGCGCGCCGCGGAACGCGACCGGATCTGGGACATTCTCGAATTCGTCGGGCTGGCGGACAAAGCCAACGATCCCGCCGACACGCTGTCCCATGGCGAGCGCCAGTGGCTCGAGCTCGGCATGCTGATCGCCTCCGATCCGAAGCTGCTGCTGCTCGACGAGCCGACGACCGGCATGACCGAGAGCGATAAGCATCGCACCGCCGAGTTGATCCAGGAGATCGCGAAGTCGCACACCGTATTGCTGGTCGAGCACGACATGCACATCGTCCGCCAGATCGGCAAGCGTATCACGGTGCTGCATCAGGGCCAACGCCTGGCCGAAGGCCCGCTCGCCGAGGTCATGAGCAACGACCTCGTCCGTCAGGTCTACCTCGGAAAGGGCAAGTTCCAGTGACGTTGCAGGTAGAGGCCATAGAGACCTTCTACGGCACCAGCCACATCCTTCACGGCGTGTCGCTGGAGATCGCCGATGGTGAGCTCTACGCCGTGCTCGGGCGCAACGGCGCCGGCAAGACGACGCTGCTGCGCAGCATCACCGGCGTCAATCCGCCGAAGAAGGGCACGATCACCCTCGATGGTGTCGATATCACCCGTATCAAGCCACATGAGCGGGCGCATATCGGCATCAGCTACGTGCCGCAAGGCCGCGACATTATCGCCGACATCACCGCAGCCGAGAACATTCAGGTCGCGCTGCTGGGAAAGGGCGTCAAATCGCGAGAGATACCGGATTTCGTCTTCGACTATTTCCCCGCCCTCGCGCCGCTCATGAAGCTCAAGGGCGGCGTACTGTCCGGCGGCCAGCAACAGCAACTCGCCATCGCGCGCGCTCTGGTACAGGAGCCGAAGCTGCTGCTCATGGACGAGCCGACCGAAGGGCTCCAGCCCTCGGTTGTCGAGGAGATCGACACCATCATCAAGCGCATCCC
>JASHUO010000574.1 GCA_030039975.1 Alphaproteobacteria bacterium | reverse complement strand
GCCGTCCAGGTGCTGCCGCTCTGCCATCCGCTGCGGCTGGCCGAAGAAGCGGCGACGCTCGACCAGATCAGCGAGGGGCGGCTCATCTTCGGCGTCGGGCGGAGCGGCTTTCCCCGGACCTACGAGGCCTATGGCGTGCCTTATGCCGAGAGCCGCGAGCGCTTCGCCGAGACGCTGCAGATCGTGACGCAAGCCTGGACCGAGCCGAAATTCTCCCATCACGGCGAGTATTTCCACTACGAGAATGTGACGCTGGTGCCGAAGCCCTGGCAGAAGCCGCGCCCGCCGATCCGCATCGCCGCCACCAGCCCCGACACCTATGCGACGATCGGCAAGCTCGGCCATGCCATCTTCGTCGCGGTGCGGCTCGGCAGCTTTTCCGAGCTGGCGCCGCTGGTGCGGGAATATCGCGAAGCTTATCAGGCGGCCGGCCATCCCGGCCGCGGCGAGGCCTATCTCCGCGTCCCCGTCTATATCGCCGAGACCGAGCAGCAGGCGCATGACGAGCCCGAGGCCAGCATCATGCGGCTCCTGCGCACGATCGGCGCGCAGGTCCAGCAATCCGCCGGCAAGGCCGGCACGCGCGACATCGAGCGCCGCGCCGAGCGCGGCGAGCGGATGCAGACCATCAGCTATGACGAGGTCCTGCGCGACAAGGTCATCGTCGGCACGCCTGAGATGGTGGTCGACCGGCTGAAGCAATTGCAGGCGGAGATCGGCCTCGACGGCATCCTCGCCGAGCTCAACCCCGGCAGCCTCATCCCGCGTGCGCGCGTCCTCAACGCGCTGCGCCTCCTCTGCGAAGAGGTGATGCCGGCGTTCAAGTAAGGGCCGTCAAGCCCAAAGCGCCGGGAGGGGCCTACGCCGCCGGTGTACACCGGCGGCAGTTTTTTCGACGCGAGGCGTCGATGGTTTTTACGATGTCAAAGAGCTGCGGCGCGCGGGGAGTGTAGCGTAAGACCCCTCGGGCGCGCCGGTGGCACCCCCCTCCCTGCCCTCCCCCTCAAGGGGGGAGGGGGTATGAATAAGACGATGAATGGATTGAAGGAGGGGTGTTCGGCGCACTTCCTGCCGTCGTGTCCTCTGCTTCATCAAAGTCAGGACGCAGCCTCCAGCCTTTACGCGGCGCTTGTCGGCGCGCCATGGCCGAAAACACGAGGCGCCGTCAGGATGACCAAGGTCCCGCTGCATGCTACAAACAAAACCGCACGTTGAGGCGCGGATGCCTCTAGGAGGCGAGATGCGTTGTATATGGCCCGCCGCTCTGGTCGCCGCGATCGTCCTCGCCACCTGCGGAGAGTCCGGAGCGAGCGATCATGGCTCGGGCGCGGTTGAGCAGCAACCAAACGCCCCGTCGGCTCCCAAGGCCGGGGAACGTGAGCCCGCCGTCGATGCCGACACCAGCGGCCATGGTGCTGTTTTGTGCGCCTATTGGCTCTATCTCGACGCGCAATCGTTTGGCGAAAGATGCTTTCCGCAAGACTCGTACTTCCAGGCGACGCTCGCGGGCGAAATCGCGCGGATCGAAAAATTCATCATGGACAACGGGCCGGCGACGCAGGCGGAGATCGGCCAGATGAGAGCTCATATGCGTGCCGATACAGCGGCTGCCGCTTGCGACGGGGATGTCAAGGGTTTCTATCTGACGATCAGGCGCCAGCAGGCAAAGCTGCACAGCGCAGACGATTTCCTGCTATCGGTACCGCGCAAGCCCGAGATGAATCCGTGCCTTTGAGTTTGCACAAGGATCATGGGCGGGAGTTCGTGGCTTTTACGCAGTGACGCGGGATGGCGTTCAAGCGCAAAGCGCCGGGAGGGGCCTACGCCGCCGGTGTACACCGGGAGCAGTTTTTCGACGCGAGGCGTCGATGGTTTTTACGATGTCAAAGAGCTGAGGGACGCGGGGAGTGTAGCATAGGGCCCCTCAGCGGCGTGCTGGCGGCACCCCCCTCCCTGCCCTCCCCCTCAAGGGGGGAGGGGATTTTCTTGCGAACCGGGAAGGTGGTTACGCGCAGTTCCAGCGCCGAGATTAGTCCGCACGGTGCGGCTCCCGCGATTGCTGCGCAATCGCTGACGCCGCCGCGGACGAACGCGCACAGCGCGTTCGCCTAGCCCCGCCTTACTTCGGTGCGTTTGCCGAGGGCGCGGCCGAGGGAGTCGAGGCGGCGTTGGACGCTTTCGCCGTAGCGCTTGGCGCTGTCGCCGCCGAGGGTCAGCGCCAGCGTGTTGCCGTCGAGGGCGAGCTTGCTGCGGCCGAGCAAGCCGGCGACGCCGCCCGACAGGGTGAAGGCGAGGCGCAGCGCGAGGCCGGCGAGGCGCGCGGCCTCCAAGGCCTCCTCGTCGAGCAGGGCTTGCAACACCTCGTAATTGAACTCGTTGCCGCCATAGCGGACATAGATCGCGGCGGCGAGCCAGGCGCGCTCGGCATGGTCGAGCCCGGCGACCGGCATATAGAGCACGGTGTGCAGCGCCTGGTCGGCACGGTAGTCGGGATGCTCGTGCCAGGCGAGATCGCCGAGCAGCGCCGCGGCATGGCGCAGACGGCGGCGCTCCGCGCTCTCACCGGCAAAGAGCGCGCCGGTCCAGACGAAGACTTCATCGCCATCGGCGCCGAAGCGGCGATTGGTGAGCGCCAGATCGGCGCAGGCGGCGAGCAGCGGATCCTCGCGCTGCGCCTCGCCGCGCAGCAGGCTGAAGAGATGGCCCTCGCGCAAGCCGTAGGCGGAGAAGACGAGCTGCTTGGGCGCGGTGCGGCGCAACAGGCGCTGCAGCACGCGCGCGGCGATCGGCACGACATCGAGGCGCTTCCTCGAGACGGTGGTGATCTTCTCCAGCGATTTGCGCGACTGGCGCGCGATGATGTCGAGGAAATCCTCGGCCTCGCTGCGCGGTAGGGTGTAGTGCTGAATGATGTGCAGGGGATAGTGCGTCTGCTCCATATGGATGCGGGCCAGCGCCCGCCAGGCGCCGCCGACGGCGTAGAAGGCGCCGCCATCGACCCGGCTGCCGAGCCAGGGCACCAAGCCGAGCTGCTTGTCGATGGCATCGCGCAGCTTGCGGTCGTCCTCGGCGTAATCGGCGAGCCGCAGCGGTCCGAGCGGCAAGGTCGCCGCGGCGCCAACCTGGCCGCCCGCCACCGGCACGAGCTCGACGCTGCCGCCGCCGAGATCGCCGACGATGCCGCTGGCCTCCGGGATGCCGGCAAGCACGCCGTAAGCGGAGAGCCGCCCCTCCTCGGGGCCGCCCAGCACCTGGACCTTGAGGCGGTGGCGCCGCTGGATTTCCGAAACGAAGGCGCGTCCGTCGCTGGCATCGCGCACCGCGGCGGTGGCGAGCACGTCGAGGCGGCCGGCACCGAGGCTGCGCGCCAGAGCGACGAAGCGCTGCAGATTGGCGCGCGCCAGCTCGACGCCGTCGGGGTCGAGCCGCCCGGTGCGCTCGAGGCCGCGGCCGAGGCCGCACATGACCTTTTCGTTGAACAGGGTGACCGGGGAGCGGCGGATGCCGTCATAGATGACGAGCCGCAGCGAGTTGGAGCCGATATCGACCACGGCGACGCAGCCGCGGCGCGCGGGGCCGCGCTTGCGCCGCGCGCCACCGCGGCGCGGCACGCTCCGCATGCGAAGAGCCTGGGTCAGAGATCCGCCTTCTCAGCGACCAGCCGCGGGACCGAGCGCGCCCGGTTGAGCGCGCTGCCCCGGCCCGAGAGGCTGGGATTGGTCATGAAATAGGTGTGGGCGCTGAAAGCGTCAGGCGCAAGGCTCTCGCGCACATATTCGCCGTCGGACTGGAGGCGCCAGGAGAGCGCCTGATCGCGCAGATTGGCGCCCATGATCTCGTCCAGCACCTGGCGATGCACCGTCTCGTTCTCGATCGGCACCAGCGCCTCGACGCGCCAGTCGAGATTGCGCGGCATCCAGTCCGCCGAGGAGATGAACACCTTGGCCTGATCCGAGGGCAGCTTGTGGCCATTGCCGAAGCAGACGATGCGGCCATGCTCGAGGAAGCGGCCGATGATGCTCTTCACCCGGATATTGTCGGAAAGGCCGGGAACGCCGGGCCGCAAGCAGCAGATGCCGCGCACCACGAGCTCGATCTCGACCCCGGCCGCGGATGCCTGATAGAGGAGATCGATGATGGCGGGATCGACCAGCGAATTGACCTTGCCCCAGATCTGCGCCGGCCGGCCGGCGCGCGCATGCGCGATCTCGGCTTCGATCAGCTCGACCAGACGCTGGCGCAGGCTGATCGGCGCCACGGCGATCTTCTCGAGCGTCGCCGGCGTCGCATAGCCGGTCATGTAGTTGAAGAGCCGCTGCGCATCGCGGCAGAGCGCGGGGTCGCAGGTGAAGAAGGAAAGGTCGGTGTAGACCTTGGCGGTATAGGGGTGATAGTTGCCGGTGCCGAAATGCACATAGGAGCGCAAGGCACCGGCCTCGCGCCGCACCACCAGCGACACCTTGGCGTGGGTCTTGAGCTCGAGGAAGCCATAGACCACCTGCACGCCGGCGCGCTCGAGATCGCGCGCCCAGCGGATGTTCTGCTCCTCGTCGAAGCGCGCCTTGAGCTCGACCAGCGCCGTCACCGACTTGCCCGCCTCGGCCGCCTCGATGAGCGCACGCACGATCGGGCTGTCATCGCTGGTGCGGTAGAGCGTCTGCTTCACCGCCACCACGGCAGAGTCGCGTGCCGCCTGGCGGATGAACTGCACCACCACGTCGAAGCTCTCATAGGGGTGGTGGACGATGATGTCCTTCTGGCGGATGGCGGCAAAGCAATCGCCGCCGTAATCACGGATGCGCTCGGGAAAGCGCGGATTGTAGGGGGTGTAGATGAGGTCCGGCCGCTCATCGATGATGAGCTGCCTGGTGTCGGCGAGGCCGAGCAGGCCTTCGAGCGCGAAAACGTCGTCGGGGTAGGCGTCGAGCTGCTCGACGAGGAAGGCGCGCAGATCCTCGGGCATGCTCGCTTCGACGGAGAGGCGGATGACATGGCCGCGCCGCCGCCGCTTCAGCGCGGTCTCGAACAGGCGGACGAGATCCTCGGCCTCCTCCTCGATCTCGATGTCGCTGTCGCGCAGGATGTGGAACATGCCCTGGCCGATGACGGAGAAGCCGGGGAAGAGATGGTCGAGGAAGAGCCCGATCATCTGCTCCAGCGGCAGGAAGCGCACCGACTTGCCCGGCAGCCGCACGAAACGGTTGAGCGTGCCCGGAATGAGCAGCAGCGCTTCCATGCGGTCGCCATCGCTGTGGCGCTGCAACTGAAGCGCCAGGCCGAGACCGAGATTGGCGACGAAGGGAAAGGGATGCGCCGGGTCGATGGCGAGCGGCGTCAGCACCGGGAAGATCTCGGCCATGAAGCGCTCTTCGAGCCAGGCGCGGTCTTCGGCGCCGAGATCCTCGGGCCCGACCACGGTAATCCCCGCCTCCGCCATCTGCTGGCGCAGCACGCGCCAGGTCACCTGCTGGTCGCGCATCAGCTTGCCGGCGCGCTGGTTGATCGCCTCGAGCTGCTGCTGCGGGGTGAGCCCGTCCTGGCTCGGCGTCGCGATGCCGGCCAGCACCTGACCTTTGAGGCCGGCGACG
>JASHUO010000573.1 GCA_030039975.1 Alphaproteobacteria bacterium | reverse complement strand
CGCAGCGCAGCACGCCGGCGCCGAGCGCGCCGGCGCCGCATGGCGATGCGCTGGTCGGCGTCCGCCTCGCCGAGCTGCCGGTCGAGCAGGTGCCCGATGACCGCGCCAGCCTCGAGCCGGGCGATCCGGTGTTGCTCATCGTCGAGGACGACCCGCATTATGCGCGCGTCGTGCTCGACCTCGCGCATGATTCGGGCCTCAAGGCGCTGGTGGCGACGCGCGGCGCCGAGGCGCTCGCGCTGGCGCGGGAATACCAGCCGAGCGCGGTGTCGCTCGACGTCTTCCTGCCCGACATGCTCGGCTGGACGGTGCTGAGCCAGTTGAAGCAGAACCCCGCGACGCGGCACATCCCGGTCCAGATCCTGACCTTGGACGAGGACCGCCAGCACGGCCTCGCGCGCGGCGCCTTCTCCTTCATCACCAAGCCCGCCACCACCGAAGGGCTCGAAAGCGCGCTGGCGAAGATCAAGGAATACACCCAGCCGCGGCGCAAGCGCCTGCTCGTCGTCGAGGACAATCCGGCGGAGCGGCTCAGCATTACCGAGCTTCTCGGCCATGACGACATCGACATCGTCTCGGTGGAGACCGGGCAAGCCGCGCTCGACCTGCTGCGCGAACAGCCGATCGATTGCGTCGTGCTCGATCTGCGGCTGCCGGACATGTCCGGCTTCCAGCTGCTGGAGGTGATCCGCGACGATCAGGAGCTCGCGAACCTCCCGGTCGTCGTCTTCACCGGGCGCGAGCTCTCGCCGGAGGAGGACGCGCAGCTTCACACCATGGCAAGGAGCGTCGTCGTCAAAGGGGTGGAATCGCCCGAGCGGTTGCTCGACGAAACCGCGCTCTTCCTGCACCGCGTCGTCTCCGACCTGCCGCAGGAGAAGCAGACCATGCTCGAGCGGCTGCACAGCTCCGACGAGGATCTCGTCGGCAGGACGGTGCTGCTGGTCGACGACGACGCGCGCAACATCTTCGCCCTGTCGAGCGTGCTGGAGCGGCGCGGGATGCGGGTGCTCACGGCCACCACCGGCAAGGAAGCGATCGGGCTGCTCGAGACGACGGCGAACGTCGCGATCGTCCTCATGGACATCATGATGCCGGAGATGGACGGCTACGAGACGATCCAGGTCATCCGCGCCAAGGGTACCTTCCGCCGCCTGCCGATCATCGCGCTGACGGCCAAGGCGATGAAGGGCGACCGCGAGAAATGCCTCGATGCCGGCGCCTCGGACTATCTCGCGAAGCCGGTCAACACCGAGCAGCTTCTCTCCGCACTGCGCATGTGGCTACACCGCTAGGGAACCGACGGCATGAGCGGCAACGAGCCGGTCAATATCCTGCTGGTCGACGACCAGCCGGCAAAGCTGTTGACCTACGAGGCGATCCTGCGCGAGCTGGGCGAAACCCTGATCATGGCGGGATCAGGCCGGGAGGCGCTCGAGCATCTCCTGAAGAAGGACATCGCCGTCGTTCTCATCGACGTCATCATGCCCGATCTCGACGGCTTCGAGCTGGCGGCGCTGATCCGCAACCACCCGCGCTTCCAGACGACGGCGATGATCTTCGTCTCGGCCATCGCCTTGACCGACCTCGACCGCCTCAAGGGCTATGAGTACGGCGCGGTCGACTACGTGCCGGTGCCGGTCGTGCCGGAGCTGTTGCGCGCCAAGGTCAAGGTCTTCGCCGAGCTTTACCGCAAGACGCGGCAGCTCGAGCTGCTCAACGCCGAGCTTGAAAGCCGGGTCGAGCAGCGCACCGCCGAGCTGGCGCAGGCGAATGCCGAGCTGGAGCGGCGCGTCGAGGAGCGCACGCGCGAGCGCGAGATGGCGCTGGCCCAGGTGCACGAGATGCAGAAGATGGAAAGCCTCGGCCAGCTCACCGGCGGCGTCGCACATGATTTCAACAATGTGCTCATGGCGGTGCTGGGCAATCTCGATCTGATCGGGCAGAATCCCGAGGATCCGCTGACGGTGAAGCGCCTCGCCGATGGCGCGATCCAGGCGGCGGAGCGCGGCGCTACCCTGACGCGCCGTATGCTGGCCTTCGCCCGCCGCCAGGAGCTCCGCCCCGAAGCGGTCGATGTCGTCCGCCACATCAACAGCATGGTGGAGATGCTGCGCCGCTCGCTCGGTCCCAGCATCGAGATCCGGGTCGAGTTCGAGGAGAAGCTCTCGCTCATCCGCGTCGACCCGAACCAGCTCGAGCTCGCCATTCTCAACCTCGCGCTCAACGCCCGCGACGCAATGCCCCAGGGCGGCCGCCTCACCATCGCCGCGGCCCGCCAGACCGTCGGGGCGAACGAAATCGCCAATCTCGGCGCCGGTGATTATGTGCGGCTCCGCGTCGGCGATACCGGCCTCGGCATGGACGAGGCGACGCTGAAGCGCGCTCCGGAGCCCTTCTTCACCACCAAAGGCGTCGGCAAGGGCACCGGGCTCGGCCTTTCCATGGTCTATGGACTAGCGGCGCAATCCGGCGGCGGCGCGCGCCTCGCGAGCAATCCCGGCATCGGCACGACGATCGAGCTGTGGTTTCCCGTCGCCGGCAGCGGCGAAGCGCGGCCGCTGCGCCCGCCCCCGATCGCCAGCGCCGAGCCGGCTGCACCCTGCAGCGTCCTCTTCGTCGATGACGACCCGATGGTGTCGAGCTCCACCGTCGCGATGCTGGAGCAGCTCGGCCACCGCGTGCTGGCAGCGCCGTCGGGCGCGCTTGCGCTCGACGTGCTGCGCCTCGAGCCCAAGATCGACCTAGTCATCACCGATCACGCGATGCCCGGCATGAGCGGCATGGAGCTCGCCCAACGCATCCACGACATGAAGCCCGGCCTGCCGATCATCCTCGCCACCGGCTATGCCGATGTTCCTGCGAGCCGCGATGCGTCCATCGCGCGGATTGACAAGCCCTATCGCCTCGAGCGGCTGGCGGCGCTGATCGCCGCGGTGATGGGCGAGACACGCAGCAGCGCGCCGGCCGTTCCGGCGCTCGGCCGCGCGGCGCTGGGATAGACTGTTCAGGTTTCGTGAATAGTCCTTTCCCGAAGTCCCTGATTATCTTCCAGCTTTTGAAGCTCATCTAACGCGCAGAGAGCGCCGGATCATGTCGATCCGAGCCGCTTGGAAGCAATGAGGGATGAGCCAATGTCGAGCCTTCTTCCACTTCGGACCGTTACGGCCCGCGTCGCGCTGGCGCTAGCTTTGGTGGTGCCCGCCGCTTCGGCCGCTATCGCGCAGCAGAACAGCGCAGCGCTCCAGCAGATGTATCATACCGGCCAGAATGACGATTTCGGCGCGCAGCATGATCTGTCGATCTCTGCCGCGCGCTCGGTCTCGCCCGAGCCGTTGACCCCTGCGGAACGCGCGACGCTCCAGAGCGAGTATCAGCAGGGCGAGGAAAACGCCTTCACGCCCGGCGTCACCGGGCCCGCGCTGACGGCGCAGCGGCCCGATGATCGCTCGCCGCTTGCCTCGAACGCGCCGATGGTCGGCGGTAAACCGGACCTGGTGGGCGCGCACGGGCCGCAAGACAGCTTCGCCGATCAGATCTATCAGCCGGGGAGCCGCCTCTCCGGCTGGTAAGGGCGGGACGCGGTTGCACAGTCCCGAAGGACCGGCGCGGGTTTTGCGGCCCGCGCCGGCTTTCATTCACTCTTTGGCGTGATGCGGGTTTGCCGGCGCGGTCGACAGCGGCTTTGCCGCGGTCGGGCCGTCATGCTCGACGCCGCCGGTCAGCATGATGATCTCGATCTTGCGCCTGACGGCGGTCTGGAACTCCTCATCGGCGCCGAACGAGGCGGCCTTGGCCGCGTGTTTGCGTGCCTCACCGACGAGCCGATTCAGCTCCTTGCGGTCATCGTGCCGCGCCTTGGCGAGCGCCTGCTTCAGCACCGTATCGGCGGCGCGCATCGAGGCGGCGCATTCATGCGCGCGCGCCTGCGTTGTGACCCTGCGCTTGAAATCGAGCGGGATTTTGGGGTGGTCCTTCAAATAGGCATCGAGCCGCTGTCGGGTGCGTTCGGCGGCGGCGGGCGACAGCTCGTGCATGGAGTCGACGAGTCTGCGGCATTCCGCCTGGGCCTGCTCGATGAGCTTTTTCTCGAGCTCGCGCTGCTTGGCGAGGTCGGAAGACGAAGTTGACGACCGCGAGAACATGGAATTACTCCTGCGACGTCACCCTCAATCGTAAATCGCTGGAGCTTAATGAATAATTAAAGCGAATTTGACGCGTCCGAAGCCCATCGTACGATGCACAAATTATATTTGTGCATTTCTACGCAGAGGTGCGATTTCTTTTGGCGAGCGCGGATATAAGTTCGGTTCAGTTGCTGGCGGCTGCGCCAGATCAACTTCGACACTGATCCCAATCCTCACCGCGAGATCACGCAGCTTGGCGCATGGCGGCGTCGACGAGCACCGCGGTCGGCTGGCTCATCCGTCCCATTTCCTCTCGCGAATGATGATAGCAGTAGAGCACGCCCAGCGACCGCAACTCGCCCTCGCTGTAGCCGGTTTCTTCGGCGAGCTTGTCGTAGTCGAACTCAAAGTGGCCGCCATCCTCGCTGAACCGTCCCCACGGGGTTTCAAGCATGTAACGCATCGTGGTCCTCCAATATCACTGCAAGCTCTTCGCCTTGTATGTAGGAGCAGCCGCGCCTCGACCGTTGTGACCCCAGTCACGCGCGAGAAGCGGCTGTAGCAGATAGGTGCGGACGCTGCCCGCGCATGAAAGCCGCGGGGTGGCTGGGCTCTTAGCCCGATGGGACGCGTTCGACCCGCGCCACCAGCCGATGTCTGTCCCACACCTCCGACCGCCGGTACTGGCGCGATTCGGTCAGGGCCAGCGCCGCGCAGCGCGCCTCTTCGTCATCGCAGCATTCGAAGGTTTCCACGGCGGCGATGCGCAATTCTTGATTCAAGAAGTAACAACGATAGCTGGCC
>JASHUO010000572.1 GCA_030039975.1 Alphaproteobacteria bacterium | reverse complement strand
AAGCCGGCGCGACTCAGCGTCTCCGACAGACCCAAGGACGGCGCCTCGCCGACCCGACCGGCAGGGATCTTCTCGGCGCCGATGTGAATGAGCCCGCGTAGAAAGGTGCCGGTGGTGAGGATCACTCGGCCGGCCGGAACCAGCTCTCCGACCGCCGTCACCACGCCGGCGACGCGACCGCTCGAATCGAGCATCAGATCCTCGGCCGAAGCCGCCCGTACGGTGAGATTGGGCTGTTCGGCCAGCAAGGCTTGCATCGCTTGGCGGTACAGCGCGCGGTCGGCCTGCGCCCGCGGCCCGCGCACCGCCGGCCCCTTGCTGCGGTTGAGAATGCGGAACTGGATGCCGGCGCGGTCGATCGCCCGTCCCATCACCCCGTCCAGCGCATCGATTTCGCGTACCAGATGACCCTTGGCGAGCCCGCCAATGGCGGGGTTGCAGGACATCTCGCCGATGGTCTCGAGCTTGTGGGTCAGCAACAAGGTGCGCGCGCCCAGCCGCGCCGCCGCCGCCGCGGCTTCGCAGCCGGCATGCCCGCCGCCAATGACGATCACATCCATATCCATATCCGACATGGCCGGCACTTTATCAACCCGCCGCACAATTGGGGAGCGGTCTCCGCGATGTTTCACGTGAAACATTCCTTGGTATTTTTCGTATTTTCTTTCTCTAGATCTAGACGCTGATGTCCCGGCAGATCTAGGCGCTGATGGTCACGCCCCCCATCACTGTAATATCTTCCTTCGCCGTAGGCTGCCTATGCCGTTGCAGCTTGATCGAGGTGATCGTTCGCGCAGCTACAGATGATGATGATTGGTCGGTCACACTGTCGCCGCCGCTTCAGGACTCGGCTAGTCGTTGCATGGCGCGCGCGTCGCCCTTCCCGATCAGCTCGGGATCAAGTCGTTCGCAGATCGGTCGGGTCAGCGCTAGTCCGGGCGCGACGGAGCATAGACACGCGAGCAAGGCGCCGACATGATCTTCGATGCCGAACCTTGAGAGGAGCGCGAGTTCAGTTGGGTACAGGACAACAAAGAAGGCGAAAGCAACCCCAAAGAGAGCCATTCTCGCCCTTCGTTCCTCGACGCTCCAGAGTGACACCGCATAGAAGGAGAGCCACCACCATCGATTCATATCTCACCTGACCCTGTTCAGAGAGGGCTACCTAGGTCCGATCATGGTGGAGGTCCTTCCACCTCCGATGGTGTCGCAGAAGCCTTAACAGAACCTACCTCGGCTTGTGGTTACCTGGGACAGCGGCATCAGCCGCCGTAGCTGAAGCCGGTGAAATTCACATATTGAGAGACCCGAAAAAAGGCACGCTAAATTACTAACCCGAATGGTCTCGACACCCACCAGCGCTTTTTTTGCGGAATTTATCTCTAGATCCATATCCACCGCCCGACGTCCTTTTGAGCGCTGCTACACCGGCTTTCAGCTGTGAGCGCTGCCCTCTTCACTACCTCCTGCGACAACCGACTGTTTCGTGATCGTAACGATGGTGGCGTCCCATTAGCTGTATTCTGGCGGGCGCTTCTCGACGCGATACCCTGATGGTCAGAGGCAGACTAAAGCGCACCACTTTTGGGAACAACAAATCAAGTTTTCCTATCCGCACGTCCTGGAATGGGATATTGCCAAGAATACAAATATTTTCAATATTTTTTACTGGCGTTAGACGGATATATAAATCAACATTTATTCGAATAGATGAGCTATTCGACAAGATTGAGTCAAATAAATTCGGCTCTCGCGCGGCACTTTAAGCAGCAGACAAGCGTTCGACGGTGCCGTCCAGCGCCATGAGCTGCGCCTCGAAGCTGATTTTGGGGTGGCGCTGCCGTAACAATCCCGCGAGCTTGCCGGTCATTTCGGCATGGATACGAGTTTCTGCGGCCGGATGCTTGGCGAAATCCTCGCCCAACACCAGGGCATAGGCCCCGCAATCGCGGTGTTCGAGGACGATCAGGTGACTGACACCATGCAGCTGGCGCGCGAGATCGAGGGTCTGCCAAAAGGTTGCCGCCCAATCCGGCTGTCGGTCGGTCACGACCCCGATCGAGGCGCCGGCCAGGATGAGCTGGTCATAATCGCCCGTCAGCCCGCGCTGCCCCATATAGCGCGTCGTCGCGGCCGTCAGCCGGTAATCGATGCAATTGAGCAAAAAATAATTGGCTTTCGCCGCTCCCCAGGCCCGACCGGGCGCGCCAGCGCCGAGCAAGGCCGCGCCCCCGCCCAGCGCCGCCCAGGTCAGGAACCGCCGGCGATCGGCCGTGATCGAATCGCGCCCGCACCCACACAGCGCCATTCCGCCCTCTCCCCTCTCCGACGGCCTCGATCCTAGCCCACTATTTCCCGATGCAGAACTCGCGAAACACGATGTCGAGCATGTCCTCGACATCGACGCGCCCGGTAATGCGCCCCAGCGCCCGGGTCGCGGCGCGAAGATCTTCCGCCGCGAGCTCGGGAAGCCCGGCGCCGGCAAAGCGATCGAGCGACGCGACGCAATTCTCCAGCGCCTCGCGATGGCGCGCGCGCGTCACCAGCGGCGCCGCGCCGGGGGCAAAGCGCCGCGCCACCTCGGCTTCGAGCCGCTCGAGCAGCGCCTCCATCCCCGCGCCCGTGCGCACGGACAGGCGCAGCGCGCGCCCCGCCCCCAGCGCGTCCGCCCAGCCCGCAGCCTCGCCCTGGGCAAGATCGATCTTGTTGGCGATGACCATGGCGTCGGCATCGATCAGCCCGGCGAGCGCCGCCGCCGCGGCCGGTTGCGTCGCATCGAGCAAGACCAGCCGAAAATCCGCCGCCGCAGCGCGTGCCCGGGCGCGGCGCACCCCTTCGGCCTCGACCTCGTCCGCCGCCTCGCGCAAGCCGGCGGTATCCGCCAGCAGCACAGGATAGCCGCCAAGATCGAGGGCAACCTCGATAACGTCACGGGTCGTGCCGGCGCTGGCCGAGGTGATCGCCACGTCGCGCCGCGCCAGCGCGTTCATCAAGCTCGATTTGCCGGCGTTGGGCGGGCCGATGATGGCGACGGCGACGCCCTCGCGCAGCCTTTCGCCGCGCCCGCCATCGGCGAG
>JASHUO010000571.1 GCA_030039975.1 Alphaproteobacteria bacterium | reverse complement strand
TCGGGCCGGAGCGCGCAGAAGAGATCGAGCCGCGAACCGTGGTTCAGGAATTTCGTCGAGAACCCGGCATAGGGTCCGAACAGCAGCGAGCGCTGGCCCTCGATGATGCGCGTATCGAGATGGGGAACGGAGAGGGGCGGCGAGCCAGGGGCCGTCGTGCCGTAGACCTTGGCGTCGTGCCGCTCGTTCAGCCCGGGGTCGTCGCACCGCAGCCAGTGGAAGCTGACGGGAAAGCCGGCATAGCCCCGGCTCTCCGGCAGGCCGGCTTTCTGCAGCAGCGGCAGCGTGCCCCCGCCGGCGCCGAGAAAGACGAATTTCGCCGAGACATCGCGCGGCGTGCCGCTCGCATCCTTGGCCTCGATGCGCCAACGCCCGGCGGGCTCGCGGCGGATGCCGGTGACGCGGTGCCCGTAATGGATGGCGAATTTCCCCGTCCCTTCGAGATAGCGAAAGAGGCTGCGGGTAAGCGCGCCGTAGTTCACATCGGTGCCGATGATCATGCGCGTGGCGGCAACCGGCTCGCGGGACTCGCGGCCTTCCATGACGAGGGGAATCCAGTCGCGCAGCTTGCGCCAGTCCTGGGTGAATTCCATTCCCTCGAAGCAGTGATGCGCGACGAGCGCCGCGTAGCGCTTCTCGAGGAACGCCACCCGGTCGGCGCCGCGCACGAAGCTCATATGGGGCACGGGATGAATGAAGGACCGCGCCGACGCAATCGCGCCGTTGCGGACGAGATAGGACCAGAACTGTCGCGACAGGTCGAATTCGCCATTGACGGCGAGCGCCTTGGAGACGTCGATGCTGCCATCGCTCAGCTCCGGCGTCTCGTTCACTTCGCAGTTCGCTGCATGGCCCGTGCCGGCGTTGCGCCAGGCGTCCGAGCTTTCCAGCGCCGCGCCGCCCTGGCTTTCGAAAACCACGATCTTCAACGCGGGCTGAAGCTCCGTCAGCATCGTCGCCAAGGTGGCGCTCATGATCCCGGCGCCGACAACGGCGACATCCGGTTCCGTGACGGCCTGATTTCCTCTCATGCGAGTCTCCTCTGGTGGAGAGGCGCCGCCGCCCGTGTGGTGACCAGAGCCGGACGGCGCCACAGGAGGCGGCCCGCAAGAGCCGGTGGATGCAAAATGTGCGGAAGATGATTATGAAAACACAGGCGGCACCAAAGACCAAGGGCGAGATCGCCGCTCGGACCGACGGGTGACACGGGCGGACCTCAGGGTTGTTCACTGCTTGCCCGATCGCTACCGGCGATGCGGGACGCGAGGCGGGCTTGGCGAGGAGCGGAGATGACCTTGGCGGAGCGTTTCCATCTCGTCCTCGCCCTGGCGCGTGTGCTCTACGTCAACGGACAAGCGACGGATCAGATGGTGGCCGCGGCCGAGCGACTCGGCGACAGTCTCGGCCTCACCGTCAAAATCCTGCCACGCTGGGGCGAGCTGCAGCTCGAGGTCGAGGACGGGAGCGGCCAATTCGTCTCAACGACAGCGGCCGATCCCGCCGGCGTCGACATGGACCGCGTCTCGGCCGCGATGCGCCTCGTCGACGACATCGGCGCCGGGCGGCTTGCGCCGGCGGCTGCGGCCGCGGCGATCGCCGCGATCGCCAAGGTGCCGCCCGCGCCGACCTGGCTCTTCACGCTTGCCGCGGCAGCCGGGGCCGTCGCGCTCGCGGTGATCTTCGGCGTCGAGCATTTCGTCGCCGCCGTGCTCATTTTCGTGAGCGCGGCGGCCGGCGCTGTGCTGCGCCGGGTTCTGGCGCAGTACAGCACAAATCTGTTCCTGCAGCCCTTTTGTGCGTCGTTGCTGGCCGGCGTGATCGGCGCGCTGGCGGTTCGCTTTCAGCTGAGCTCGTCCCTGCGCCTGGTCGCGGTCTGCCCGTGCATGGTTCTCGTGCCGGGGCCGCATGTGCTCAATAGCGCCTTGGACGTGATCAGTGGGCGCATTCATCTCGGCGTCGCCCGCCTCGCCTATGCGACCATGGTGATCGTGGCGATCGTGACCGGGCTGCTGCTCGGATTGGCGCTTCTCGGCGTCTCCTTGCCGGTCGATCCGGTCGGCAGGGGCGTGCCGCTGTGGCAAGACGTGATCGCCGCAGGCATCGCCGTTGCCGCTTACAGCGTCTTTTTCTCGACGCCGCTCTCGATGCTGCCTTGGCCCATGGCGGTCGGCATGCTGGCTCATGCCTTGCGGTGGTGGTCGCTGGTCGCGCTGCACGCCAGCGCGGCGACAGGCGCCGGCCTCGCTTGCGTCGTCGTCGGGCTCATCCTCACGCCGGTCTCGCGTCGTTGGCACATGCCGTTCGCGGCGATCGGCTTCGCGTCCGTGGTGTCGATGATCCCCGGCGTCTACCTCTTCAGGATGGCAAGCGGGTTGTTGGAGCTTTCGGGCGGCGCGCCGACGAGCGTGACGCTCATCGGCGCGACCATCGCCGACGGCATGACCGCGACCACCATCATTCTGGCGATGAGCTTGGGCCTGATCGCCCCGAAGCTGGTCATCGATCGCCTCGGCGACCACGCCGGGCGATCGAAGCTCCGGGGCGACGCAAAGGGGCAAAGATGAAGCGCCGCGACTTGCTCGCCGCCGCCTTGCTCGCAACCTCCAGGCTCGGCGTGCGGGCTAGCAAAGCCGCGCCGTTCCTGAAGGTGGGAGCCGCCCTGCCCGATCCGCCCTTCGAACTCATGACCAAGACGGGGCCGTCGGGTTTCGACATCGCGCTCATGCAGCGCATCGCCGAGAAGCTCGGTCGCGACTGGCAGTTGGTCCGCTATACCGGCGCCGATTTCAACGGCATCTTCGCCGGTCTCGAGAGCGGCGCCTATGATTGCATCGCCTCCGGCACGACCATCACGCAAGCCCGCGAAAGGGTTGCCGATTTCTGTGCACCCTATGTCGTCTCCGGCCAATCTCTCGTCGTCGACACCCGCCGCCATCCGGATGTCCACGGCATCAACGACCTGAAGGGCCTGGTGATCGGCGTGCAGAAAGGCAACACGAGCGAGCCCGTCGCCGAGAAGCTCGTCGCCGAGCATCGCGCCGCTGGGGTGCGCATCTATGCCTATGACGAGATCGAGAAGGCGCTCGACGATCTCTCGACCGGCGGCTGCGACGCTTTCATGAAGCTGGCGCCGGTGACCGAATGGTTCGTGCGCGACCGCCCGAAGCTCAGAGTGGTCGAAACCGGCATCACCCGCGAGCGCCTCGGCATTTCGGTGAGGAAGGGCAACACGGCGCTGCGCGAGGCGATCGACACGGCACAAGCAGCGCTGATAGCCGACGGTACAGTGCCTGCGCTGATCAAGCAGTGGCTCGGGACGGGAGCGAGCCTGCCTTGACTCGGGGGTGCCGCATGCGCACCGTCGGCGGTAGCCAGGGGGTGGTCCGGTGCGTCGGGGGATACAGCTCATCGGCATAATCGTGCTTGCGCTGATTATCGGCGCCGGCGTGATCCTGTTCCGTTACGGCACGATCAGCCCCTGCGGCGTCCTGCGCGTCCAAGTGCGCGAGCAGGCGGCACGCAGCGGCGGGGCGCAGGGCTTCATCACCGGCGCCATATCCGACAATCTGCTCGACACGCTGCTCGCCTCCCGCTACGGGCCGCTGACGCCGGGACGGTGTCTCTCGCTCGCGCTGAGCCGCGAGCCGATCGCGATCGGACCGCCGGAGCGCTGAGCGGCACAGAGAGGAGACGGGCGATGAACGACGACGA
>JASHUO010000570.1 GCA_030039975.1 Alphaproteobacteria bacterium | reverse complement strand
AAACCGGCGCTGCTGCAATCGCGCGCGGTGGATGAGACCGGCTTCGTCCAGCCCACCATCGCCGAGCTGCGCAAGCTGCGCGGCGTCAACGGCATCTACAACAACAATTCGATTCAGACCTGGCAAGTGAAGCCGGATGGCAGCGTGTTCGATGTTCAGCTGGGATAAGCCGAACCAGCGCCTGCCGGCGGCGGCCGCGGCCGCGCTCCTTCTCCTGGGCGCGGCTCTCCCGTCGCGCGCGGCCTCGCCGAGCGAAGGCGCCGCCGATGTGGCAGAGACGGCGGCGCTGGCGAAGATCGCGCCCGTTGTGCCGGCCGAGAGCGATCGCGTCGGCCATTACGGCTATGGCACCGTGCCGACGGCGGCGCAGATCGCCGGTTGGGCCATCGACATCCGCCCGGATGGGCAGGGCCTGCCGGAAGGCAGCGGCACGGTGGAGCACGGCGCCGATATCTACGCGCAGCAATGCGCCGGCTGTCATGGGACGTTCGGCGAAGGCGAGGGGCGCTATCCCAAGCTCGCCAGCCAATCCAAGCTCACCGGCGACCAGCCGACCAAGGCGGTTGGCAATTACTGGCCCTATGCCACCACGCTCTGGGACTACATCAATCGGGCGATGCCGTTCCCGGCGCCGCACAGTCTTTCCGCCAATGATGTCTACGCCATCACCGCCTACATCCTCAACCTCAACGACGTCGTGCCGGACAACTTCGTCGCCGACCGCAACAGCTTGCCCAAGGTGGTCATGCCGAATCGGCACGGCTTCATCTTGCGCGATCCGAGGCCCGACACCGCGTCGACCGAGTGCATGACGCATTGCCTGCCCGAGGCGGCGGTCAAGATCACCTCGACGGCGGAAGGCAAGGATCTGACGCCGCGGACCTCGGGTCCGCTCGACGAAATGGCGCCGAAATGACGCGCGCAGCGAAGCCCGCGACGGCGCGCCGCGCTGTCGCCTCACTGGTCGCCGCCGGCCTCCTCGGCGCCGGCGTCGCGACCTTGCTCTCGCCGGCGCTCCGCGCGCAATCCGCCGCTCCCGGCCAGGCGCTCGCCTTCGATCGCGCCAAGGGAAACTGTTTGGCCTGTCACACGATGAAGGGCGGCGATGTGCCCAGCACTGTCGGCCCGGAGCTCTCCGACATGAAGATGCGCTTTCCCGACCGCAGCACGCTCTACGCCATCATCGATGACGAGGAGAAGCGCAATCCAGAGACGGTGATGCCGCCCTTCGGCAAGAACCTCATCCTGACGCGGCAGGAGATCAACGAGATCATCGATTTTCTCTACACGCTTTGAAGGGGGCGCGGTTGTCGGGAATGGAGGAACCATGTCGCGAGTCAGTATAGTAACGCCGGCCGCGCTCGCCCTCGAGCGGCGCCTCGTCCTGCAATTTCTGGGAGTCGGCAGCCTTGCTGCCACGGGCCTTGCCTCGGGGTTCGTCCCGCTGGCCCGAGCGGCCGAGCAATCGCTGGCGTGGCCGAAGAACGCCTTCGCGCAGAAGAACGAGGCGGCGGCGCTCGCGGCGCTTTTTGAGAAGCCGATCGTGGTTCCGTCCGACAAGGTCTCGCTCGACGTGCCCGAGATCGCGGAGAACGGCGCGGTCGTGCCGGTCTCGGTGACGGCCGCGCTGCCCAATGTCACCGCGATCGCGCTGCTGATTCCGGAGAACCCGTTCACGCTCGCCGCCTGCTGCCAGATCCCGGAAGGGACCGAGCCGGCCATTTCCTGCCGGCTCAAAATGGCGAAGACCAGCGATGTCGTCGCGGTCGTCCAGGCCGACGGCAAGTATTACAGCACGCGCAAGCAGGTCAAAGTCACGCTCGGCGGCTGCGGCGGCTGAGGGAAGGAGAACTGGTCATGGCATCCACCATTCGCGTCCGAGCCGTCGCGCACGGCGAGTCGACCGAGGTCCAATCGCTGATCCAGCACCCGATGGATTCCGGCTTCGTCAAGGACAAGGACGGCAAGCTCATCCCGCCGCACTACATCGAGACCGTCACCTTCGACTGGAACGGGAAACGCGTCTTCACCGCCTTCTGGGGGCCGGCCGTGTCGAAGGACCCCTATCTCAAATTCAGCTTCAAAGGCGGCAAGAAGGGCGACACGCTCAAGATCGGCTGGAGCGACAATGAGGGCAAGAGCGACGAAACGATGGCGACGATCCTCTAAGGCCGCTGGCAAAGGGATGCCTCCGACATGAAGGTGGCAATCGCAACGATTGGGCGTCGGGCGGCCGCTTGCCTCGTCCTGCTGCTGGCCCTGGTGCTGCCGCCGGCGAGTGCGGAGCAACGCATCGATCCCGCCGCCGATCAGCGCGCCTTCCAGGCCTATTTCCGGCAGGCCTTCCCCAGCGTCGCGCTCAACGACTTCGCCAACGGGCCTTACGCCGTCGACAAGGATATGCGCAAGCAATGGGAGGAAATCATGCAATTTCCTCCCTATGATTTCGCGCTCGAGGACGGCAAGAAGCTGTTCGAGACGCCGTTCAAGAACGGCAAGACCTATGCCGATTGCTTTCCGCAGAAGGGCATCGGCATTCGCCAGAACTATCCCTATTTCGATCGGCAGACCGGCGAGGTCGTAACGCTCGATCTGGCGATCAATCGCTGCCGCGAGCAGAACGGCGAGACGCCGCTCCCCTATCAGGTCGGGGACATGGCGGCGATCGACGCCTATATGGCCTCGACCTCGCGCGGCAAGCCCTTCGCTATCGCGCTCCCCGCCGACCCGCGCGCGTTCGCCGCCTATGAGAAGGGCAAGAAGTTCTTCTATGAGCGGCGCGGGCAGCTCAACTTCTCCTGCGCGAGCTGCCATGTCCAGGCGGCCGGCAAACGGTTGCGCGGCGACATCCTGGCACCGGCGCTCGGCATCCTCGCCTCGTTTCCGATCTATCGCTCGGATTGGGGCAGCATGGGCACGGTCGATCGCCGCTTCATCAGCTGCAACGATCAGGTGCGCTCGGTTGCGTTCAAGCCGGAGGACGAGCTCTATCGCGATCTCGAATATTTTCTCTCTTACATGAGCAACGGCGTAGCCATTGCGGGGCCGGGCACCCGTCCGTGAGGGCGCATTGATGAAACCGGAGAAAATCATGGTCAGGCTCGCTCTCGTTCTGCTCGTCGGCGCGACGGCTCTTGCCGGTGCAGCGTCGGCGCAAGCTGCGACGCAGAGCGAGTTTGAGGCCGCCTACCGTGCCGCCACCGAGGCGGAGCAGAAAGCGAGCGCGCTGCGCAATCAATGGACGCCGACCGAAGCGGCGCTCGAAGCAGCGGCGAAGGCGGCGGCAGCGAAAGACTACGGCACGGCGATGGATCTGGCGCGGCGCGCTGAGGCGCTTGCCGAGGCGTCGGTCGAGCAGGCGAAAGAGCAGGACAAGCTGTGGCAGAACGCCGTGCTCAAGTGAGGCGGCGCGAGAGCGAGGAGACGAGATGCCGGTCACCCGTCGCGATACGCTGAGGCTCTTGGCGGCAAGCGCGCTCCTGGGCGTGGTGCCGCCGCTGCGGCGGGCGGAGGCGCGCGAGGATCTCTACGACATCGGCCGCTTCGGCAATGTGCGCATCTTGCATCAGACCGACGTCCACGCCCAGGCGCTGCCCCTCTTCTTCCGCGAGCCGAGCGCCAATATTGGCGTCGCCGATGCGGCGGGCCGGCCGCCGCATCTCGTCGGCGAAGCCTTCTTGAAGCAATTCGGCATCGCCGCCGGCACGCCCCGCGCCCATGCCTTCACCTACCTCGATTTCGAAGAGGCGGCGCATCGCTACGGCCGGATGGGCGGGCTGGCGCACATGAAAGCGCTGATCGACCGCTTCCGCGGCGAGGTCGGGGCGCAGAACAGTCTGCTGCTCGATGGCGGCGATCTCTGGCAGGGCTCGGCTCTGGCGAGCCTCACCGACGGCGCCGCCCTGGTCGAGCTCGGCAACCGGCTCGGCATCGACGTCATGACCGGCCATTGGGAATTCACCTATGGCGAGGCGCAGTTCCGCAAGAACCTCGCCGTTTTCAAAGGCGAGTTCCTGGCGCAGAACGTGTTCCTGACGGACGAGGCGGCGTTCAACGGCGCGCCCAGCTTCGATGCCGATACCGGCCGGGTGTTCCGGCCCGCCATCGTCAAGGAGATCGGCGGCGCGCGCCTCGGCATTATCGGCCAGGCCTTTCCCTATCAGCCGATCGCGCATCCGCAGCGCCTCGTCGCCGACTGGACCTTCGGCATCCGCGAGGCCGAGCTGCAAAAGCTGGTCGACGCGCTGCGCAGCAAGGAGCGCGCCGATGCCGTGCTGCTGCTGTCGCACAACGGCATGGATGTCGATCTGAAGCTGGCGAGCCGCGTCACCGGCATCGATGTCATCCTCGGCGGCCACACGCATGACGCGGTGCCGCAGCCCAGCGTCGTCGCCAATGCCGGCGGCAAGACGCTGGTGGCGAATGCCGGATCGAACGGCAAGTTCCTCGCGGTGCTCGATCTCGATCTCGGCGGTGGGCGGCTGAAGGGCGTCCGCTACACGCTGGTGCCGGTCTTCGCGGCGATGATCGCGCCCGATGCCGATCTTGCCGCACGCATCGAAGCGCTCCACGCGCCCCATCGGGCGAAGCTCGACGAGAAGCTCGCCGATGCCGGCGAGCTGCTCTATCGCCGCGGCAATTTCAACGGCACGATGGATCAGCTCATCTGCGATGCGCTCCGGCACGAGCTCGACGCCGAGATCGCGCTCTCGCCGGGATTCCGCTGGGGACCGAGCCTGCTGCCGGGCAGCCCCATCACCATGGGCGATCTCATGGCCGAGACGGCGATCACCTATCCCGATGTCTATGTCCAGGAGATGACGGGGGCGCAGCTCAAATCGATCATGGAAGATGTCTGCGACAACCTCTTCAACAAGGATCCCTATCTGCAGCAAGGCGGCGACATGGTGCGCATCGGCGGCATGGATTATGCGTGCGCGCCCGACGAAGCGATCGGTCACCGCATCTCCGAGATGACGCTCGACAACGGCAAGCCGGTCGAAGCGGAGAAGACTTACCGCGTCGCCGGCTGGGCCTCGGTCTCTCTCGCGCAGGAAGGCCGCCCGATCTGGGACGTCGTTGCGCGCTATCTGAAGCAGCAGCGCAGCGCCAAGCTCGCCAAGGTCAATCGGGTAGCGCTCAAAGGGGTGAGCGGCAACCCGGGCTATGCCGCGTCATGACCGGCGCAGGCGAGCCGCGCGACGGCGCGGCGGCAAGCTGGTCGCGCCGGCTGCTGCTGGCGCTGCTGCCAAGCGCCTTTGCCGCGGCGCCGAGCGGCGCGCGTGCCGCGCAGACCCCATCGGACGACAAGCCTTTCGCCGAGCATCGCTGCGCTTTGCAGCTTTCCGATCGCGACGCCGCGAAGCGCAGGCTGGTGCTCAGCGTCGCCAATAACCTGCTGACGGCCTACGGGCCGGATCGCGTCATCATCGAGGTCATCGCCTTCGGGCCGGGGATCGATCTGCTGCGCGCCGAGAGCCCCGATCGGCAGGCGGTCGACAGCCTGGTGTCGCAAGATGTGCGCTTCGATGTCTGCATGAACACGGTGGAGACGGTGGAGCGCGAGACCGGCAAGCCGGTCGCGCTCAACCCGCATGCGCGCAAGGTCACCGCCGGCGTGGCGCAGCTCATTGCCCTTGCCGAGCAGGGCTACACCATCGTTCGTCCGTGATCCGAGTGAGGGTGCCCTCTCATCCCGTCCCCGAAGCGACACAGGGAGCAGATTCATGCGGAAAATTTTCGTAGGCTTGGCGATCGTGCTGGCGTGCGGCCTGGCGGCCTGGCACGGCGCCGTGGCCGACAAGCCGCCGCAGCATCGCGTTGCGATCGAGGTCGATCAGAACGATCCGCAGGTGATGAACCTGGCGCTCAACAACGCCTCGAACATCATCGAATACTATCGTGACAAGGGCCAGGACGTTCAGGTCGAGGTGGTCGCCTACGGGCCCGGCCTCAACATGCTGCGTGACGATACCTCGCCGGTGAAAGACCGAATCAAGCAATTGAAGGAGCTGAGCTTCCCGAGCGAGCTCACTTTTTCCGCCTGCAACAACACCAAGCAGGCGATGGAGAAGCGCGAGGGGCATCCCATCACCATCGTCCCGCAAGCGCGGCTGGTGCCCTCCGGTGCGGTCAGGCTGATGGAGCTGCAGGAGCAGGGATGGAGCTATCTCCGCCCCTAGCGGCGTTTCATTCGCTCCCGTAAAATCCTTTCCCGCGAAAGCGGGAAACTATTTCCGGGCGAAGCCGGAACGGGCGCGTCGCACGTGTGTTTCCCTTGCCGCGACGCTGCAAGCAGGAGAAACATCATGGAACGGCGCCACTTCTTGAGCAGAGCGGCGGTGACTTTTGGCTTGCTGGGGCTCGTCGCCGGGTGCTCGTCGCCACCCCCGACGCCTGCCGAAAACACCGCCAAGCGGCGCGAGATCAATGCCGGGGTCGACGACACATTGACGCGGCTCTATGCACAGTCGCCAGGGTCTCGCGAACTCGTCCAAAAGGCGCGCGGCGTCCTGGTGTTCCCATCGGTTGTCTCCGCCGGAATTGGCATTGGGGGAGAATACGGGGAAGGAGAGCTGCGGTCCGGCGGGCGAGTCATCGGCTACTACAAGACGGAGACGGGTTCGCTCGGCGCGACACTTGGCGTCCAGACAAAATCCGTCGTCTTCCTCTTCATGACCGATGCCGCCTACCAGCAGTTCCTTTCGGGTAACGGGTGGACCGCCGGTGCTGATGCCGCGGTCGCCGTGGCCCAAACCGGAGCAAACGGCGAAATCGACAGCAAGACCGCCAATTCGCCGGTCATCGGATTTGTCCTGACCAATAGCGGCCTGATGTTCAACCTCAGCCTCAACGGGACCAAAGTCACCAGGCTTGATATTTGAGCGCTTGCGACGTCGGCCTAACCGACGCGCAGGGGGTAGTGCAGGAAGCCGCGGAAGCGCGCGCGGCCGCCGCGGGTGAAGGCGCCGTCGCGCTCGATGCGGGCGAAGCGCCGGACGAATTTCTCGATCGCAACCACCGCTTCCATGCGCGCGAGCGACATGCCGGCGCAAGCGTGGATGCCGGTGGCAAAGGCGAGATGCCGGTTTGGATGGCGGCGGATGTCGAGCCGGTCGGGATCGGCGAACTGCGCCGGATCGCGGTTGGCGGCACCAATGCCAATATGGACATAGCTGCCGGCCGGCAGGGCGACGCCGCCGAGAACGGTATCGACGAGCGCGCGCCGATTGCCGAGCTGATTCGAGCTTTCCATCCGCAGAAACTCCTCGACCGCGCCGTCGATCAGCGCCGGCTCGCGCCGCAGCTGGGCCAAGGCCTCGGGATGGCGGAGCAGCAGATCGATGCCATTGCCGATGAGGTTGGTGGTGGTCTCGTGGCCGGCATTGAGCAGGAAGATGCAGTTGTGCAGGAGCTCCAGCCGCGACAGGCACTCGGCGCCGGCCGCTTGCGGCGCGAAATCGCTGGCGCCGATCAAGGGCGACAGGATCTCGCCTTCTTCGCCGCTCGCCTCCGTCA
>JASHUO010000569.1 GCA_030039975.1 Alphaproteobacteria bacterium | reverse complement strand
ACCCTTAGGCCGCCAGAACGAGCGCGTTATGGACATTCGACAGGGCTCTGCCGATATTCGTCAGAATGATCACTGAGGGAGTAGGTGCGTGGGTATAGCAGCGTCGCTTTCTCCAACCGAAAAAATGATGTTGGCGACGGAGTAGCCACAAAATCCATCTCGAAACTTTACGCACAAGTGTGTACGACTAGCCCCGGCACCGGAGGCGCACATGCCGCGCTACACGCTAAAGATATTCGAGACGTACGAAGGGCTAGAGCCGGTCCTCCGAGAACGGCATTACCTTTACTTTGGAGACGATGTATCTGCGGTTGCTGAAGCGATTCGGCACTATGACGTCCTCGCCAAGACCGTTGATAAACTAAGTGGGTTCGTACTCCATAAGGGCTTTCGCCTGCTGTATGAGCGCATTCGGCGGACTGAAGTGCCCAGTTTAGGCTATGAGGTCCAACCGGCGTCGCCCCAACGATCGTCAGCAACCCTCGCCCGGTCTGGTCGGCGCCGCGACACCGAGCTGGTCTAGGATCTCTATTCACGCCCTGCTTGCTGATACTGCCTAGCTTGTCCTTGCGCCCAGTGTCCCAGCAACGGCTGTGGCGCAATGTTTGACGGCGGTTTTCGCCAGCAGTAGTCTTTTTGCTTGCTGGGTCCATTGCAAAACGATCTCGCGGCGCGCATGGAATGGTCCGCCAAGCCGTGTCATTCCGATCAGCCCTTCGGCAGCTGGGCCGATGATCTCGCGGCCGCTTTCGTCCGGCTGGAGCCGCGGAAGAGTTCCGATGAGCCGTTCGAAGGCTTGATCTCGAAGGCGGATGCCCACCCGGTCCAGATCTCACTCGTCAGCGCTACCAAGCACACGGTTCTCCGGTTGCATTCGCACATCATCGAGAGCACGAATGATCTTTGTTTCATCAACCTCCAGCTCGAGGGGTTGGCGCGCACGACGCAGCGGGGTCACGAACAAGTCAGCGCGCCCGGGGATCTGGCGGTAGCGGATACGATCGAGCCCTTCGAGATCGCCAACTGCCGCAACTTCAAACTGTTTTGTTTCGCCGTGCCGCGCCGCCTCTTGCCGATCGGTTTCTTCGGCCGCCCGCGGCTCACTCTCTCCAAGACCAAAGCCGGCCGGGCGCTCTCCAGGACGCTTGCCGGCTACGCCGAACTCTGTCTGAGCGCGCCCCAGGCGGCAGGAGCCGCGACGCTGATGGGCGCCCATGTCGTGGATCTGATTTCGCACGCGCCTGATTTCCTTGCCGAAGCGCCCGCGGAGCGGGTCAATGCACCGGTGCTGCTGTCCGTGATGCTCGACTATATCGATCGTCACAGCCACGATCCCGACCTCGGCGCAGCGACGCTCGCGCTAAGGTTCCACTGCTCGCCGCGTTATGTGCACCGGCTGTTTGCGGGAACCGGCCGCTCTGTCGGCGAACACGTCAATGAGAAGCGTCTGCTTGTCTGCGCGCGAAATTTGCTCGATCGCACCCTGCTTCGGAAGACGATTGCGGAAATCGCCTTCGATGCCGGCTTTCGTGATATTTCGCACTTCAACCACCTGTTCAAGCGCAGCACCGGGGTGGCCCCCCGCGAGTTTCGCCGGGCCGTGACGTCAGAGGCCAATTAGTTCTCTCCAGGCCAAGCAATCGGGCACTGCTGTCCAAGACTCTTCTGGGCTAGCCGCTTAGGCTTGGCCGGACGGCTGATGCCGCGGTCAGGAGACATGTCGATGGCCATCGATTTCACGCTCACACCGGCGCAGCGCGCGCTGCAGCTCGACGCCCGCAGCTTCGCGAAGGAAGTGCTGGCGGATGCCAGGGCAGCCGAGTCGCTGGCGACACCAGAAGAACGGTTCCTCGCGACCAAGCCGACTTATGAAGCCATGGTCGCGGCAGGCTATTTGCGTAAATGCATCCCGGCGCCGGCAGGCGGGGAGAATGCAGGGCTGGTCGATCTGGCGATTCTGGCTGAAGAATTTTACAGCGTGAACCCGAGCGTCACTTTGACCATGCTCGGGACGGTTCTGGGTCTATTGCCCATCCTGCTCGGCGGCTCGCCGGAGCAGTGTGGGCGCCTGTTGGGCCCGTTCCTGAAGAAGAGCGGCGCGCCGTTGGCGGGCTTCTGCTCCAGCGAACCCGGCGGCAGCGCCAATGCGGCCTCTCCGCCGCCCGGCGAGGGCGTCCGCACCACCGCAAAGCGCGTGGGCGAGAACTGGATCATCGATGGCCGCAAGAAGTGGGTTTCGTCCGCAACGGGATGGGACCGCAAGGGGGCCGACGTCCTGTGCGTGGTGTGCCGAACCGATCCGGTCGCGCCGCCGGAGAAAGCCATCTCCATCATCGCCGTCGAAGGTCCCGCACGCGGCATCGTCTTCGAGCGCGCGATCAACGCCATCGGTCATCGCGCGCATCTGGTGCCGCAATTCGCTTTCCAGAACGTCACGACACCGCAGCGCAATTTGCTGGGGCAGGAGGGTGGTGGTCTCGCGCTGGGAACCGCCGCCTTCACCGCGACCGCTGCGCTCGTCGGCATCTTTGGGGTCGCGCTGATGCGTGCCGCGTTCGACGACACCCTTCATTTTGCCCGCACCGAGAAGCGGGGCGGCGTTCACCCGATCATCGGGCATCAGGCGGTCGGATACGCCTTGGCCGACGCCAAGACCACGATCGAAGCGGCGCGCGCTTTGAGCTGGCGCGCCTGCCACGCGCTCGACACCCAGTCGCCAGCGGCAGCAGAGCTCGCCGTCCAGGCCAAGATCTTTGGTTCCGAGGCCGCGGTTCGCGTGATCACCGACCTCATGCGGGTGGTCGGCATCGACAGCTATGACCATGAGGCACCGTTCGGGCGCTTGCTGCAGGATGCGCTCGCGCTGCCCATCTTCGATGGCGGCAATATGGGCGTCAGACGGCGCCAACTTCACGCCATGTTCATGCAGCCGGACTATGACCCGCTTGCCGCGTGCGGCGCCGCTTGAGGGGAAGCCGATGTTGCCGTTGCAATTCCGCCTATAGGCAGGTGCGAGTTCCGGAAGCGTAGAGGAGGTCGTATGCGCAGCGAACCGAAGGTTGCCGTCATCACCGGGGCATCGCGAGGTATCGGCGCGGCGCTGGTCAAGGCGTACCGCGAGCGCGATTACCGCGTCATCGCGACGGCCCGCTCCGTCAAGCCATCGAACGATGACGGAGTCCTTGCGATACCCGGCGACATCGCCGATCGGAGAACGGCGGAGCGCGCGATCTCCCTGGGCATGGCTCGGTTCGGGCGCATCGACACGCTCGTCAACAACGCCGGCATCTTCGTCGCGAGGCCCTTTACCCAGTACTCCGAAGCCGACTACGCCGCGGTCTTGGGCGTCAACCTTGCCGGCTTCTTTCACACCACTCAGCTCGCCATCGCCGAGATGGAGAAACAGGGCAGCGGCCATATCGTGCAGATCACGACGAGCCTGGTCGACCACGCCCTTGACGGCGTACCCTCCGTGCTCGCATCGCTGACGAAGGGCGGCCTGAATGCCGCGACCAAGTCCCTCGCGATCGAGTACGCCAAGCGCGGTATCCGGGTAAACGCGGTCGCGCTGGGCGCCATCAAGACCCCAATGCATCCTGTCGCCGCTCATGCGCAGCTCGGCGCCATCCACCCGGTCGGACACATGGGCGAGATCGCCGACGTGGTTGAGGCGGTCCTCTACCTCGAAGGGGCGAGCTTCGTGACCGGCGAGATCCTGCACGTCGACGGCGGCCAAAGCGCGGGCCACTGACAAAAGCTCTTGGCAAACTCGCCGTCCGCCGAACGGTTCACCGTTGCCATGGACTTGTGCTCGGACGAGAAGGGGACCCGTGTCGACCCGCGGCACGCGACCACCTCAGCGGCACTGGCCTAGGGTAGGTGCCGACATCGGATAGTGTGGATCAATACTTCGCGTTCCCTGGCGTTCTTGGGAACGGGATTACGTCGCGCACATTGGAGAGACCCGTGCTATACGCCATCGTGCGCTCGAAGCCAAGGCCGAAGCCCGCATGCGGTACCGTGCCATAGCGGCGCAGATCGCGGTACCAGGCGTAATGCTCCTTGTCGATGCCGCGCTCTGCCATGCGCGCGTCCAGCACTTCGAGCCGCTCCTCGCGCTGGCTGCCGCCGATGATCTCGCCGATTCCCGGTGCAAGCACGTCCATGGCCGCGACTGTTCGACCGTCGTCGTTGACACGCATGTAGAATGCCTTGATGTCCTTCGGGTAGTTCATCACGGTGACCGGCTTCTTCGCGTGCTTTTCGGTCAGATAGCGCTCGTGCTCCGATTGCAGGTCGATGCCCCATTTGACCGGAAACTCGAACCTTTCCCCCTTCGCCCGCTCGAGGATGGCGATCGCCTCCCCGTAATCCATTCGGACGAATTCCGAACCGACGATCCCCTCAAGTTTCGCCACCAGTCCCTTCTCGATCCGCTCGTCGAAAAAGGCGAGATCTTCTTCTCTTTCGTTCAGCAACTTTTTGAAAGTGTATTTCAGCAGCGCTTCCGCCAGGGTGGCATTGTCCGCGAGATCCGCGAACGCAATCTCGGGCTCGATCATCCAGAATTCGGCGAGGTGACGGCTGGTATTCGAGTTCTCGGCGCGGAAGGTTGGCCCGAAGGTGTAGACCTTGGTCAGCGCGAGGCAGTATGCCTCCACATTCAGCTGCCCCGAAACGGTCAGGAAGGTCTCGCGGCCAAAGAAATCCTGTGCGAAGTCCAACTCTCCGTGCGCCCTGCGCGGCAGGTTTGCCAGGTCCAAGGTCGATACCCGGAACAGCGCCCCCGCCCCTTCCGCGTCGGATGCGGTGATAATCGGGGTATTGACCCAGAAAAAGCCGTTCTCGTCGAAGAAGCGATGGATCGCCCGCGCCAGGGTATGTCGCACCCGTGTCGCCGCGCCGATCACGTTCGTGCGCGGCCGCAGATGCGCCACCTCACGCAGAAATTCCAGCGTGTGGGGCTTCGGCTGGATCGGATAGGTCTCGGGATCCTCCACCCAACCGATCACCTCGATCGCGCTCGCCTGCATCTCGAACGGCTGCCCCTTCGCCGGCGACGGCACGATCGTGCCCGTCGCCTCGACCGCGCAGCCGGCCGAGAGCCGCAGAACCTCGTCGGCGTAATTGGTCAGAGTGTTCGGCGCGACTACCTGCAGCGGATGGAACGACGATCCGTCCGACAGGTGCAGGAATGAAAATCCCGCCTTGGAGTCCCGCCGGGTCCGCACCCAGCCTTTGACCGTGACCGGCGCGAGCGCCGGCGCTCCGCCTGCGAGGATCGCACCTACGCTGAACTTTCCCTTGTCCATTTATCGAGAGTTACTCAGGTGGGTCGACCTTGTCCAGTGATCCAATTGACCGGCTGCGAGCGGTCAGCTTCCGTTCCACAGCCCTTTCCTGCTCGCGTCACTTCCATCCAGGTTTCGAATCCGACCGGCGTGGTCGCGTTGCGCGGTGCAGCCCACCCCGCGCCTCGCATGCTCGAAGCGGAGCACACGGGAGCCCGGCAGCCGGTAACATGGGTTATCC
>JASHUO010000568.1 GCA_030039975.1 Alphaproteobacteria bacterium | reverse complement strand
ATGCCCCAGCCCTCAGCCCGGATTGAGGCGAAGTGTCCACTCGCGCAGCGACGTCAGCAGCTGCGCGATGAGATCGCGCGTCGGCTGGTCAGTCAGCGTGCCCTGAGCGTCGAAGCGGCTTCCGGCTTGGCCGATCATGACTTCCGGCTTGTTCACCGGAAACATGTCGAGGAACACGAAGCACTGGCGCAGGTGGTACTGCGCGCGTCCCGTGCCCAAGAGCCCCGGCGACGCCCCCATGATCGCCACCGGCTTGCCGATCACCGGCGGATGGGGCGGGCGCGAGAGCCAGTCGATGACGTTCTTGAGCACGCCCGATATGGAATAATTGTATTCCGGCGTGGCGAAGAGCAGCGCGTCGGCCGCCGCGACCCGGTCGCGCAAGTGCTGCACCGCCGGCGGATAACCCGCCGCGCGCACATCGTCGTTGTAGAGCGGGATCTCGGCGATGTCGGCGATCTCCAAAGTCATGCCCTCGGGCACGACCTCGACCGCCGCGCGCAGCGCCGCGGTATTGAACGAGCCCTTACGCAGACTGCCGGAGATTCCGAGCGTCTTCACCACACGCGACTGTGCCATGAGCTCCCCTCCCGCGGATGACGGTTTCCCTGCCCAATAGGACGCGGCGGCGCGATCGTCAACGCGCGAGATACTCCGCAAGCGCCGCTTGCGCCGCCGGCGTCAGAACAAGGCCGAGCTTGCTGCGCCGCCACAGAATGTCCTCTGCCGTCACCGCCCACTCCTCGGCGACGAGCCAATCGACCTCGCGCTGGCTGAGCCCGGCGCCGAAATCCCGGCCGAGATCCCCCGGCCGGCGCGCTTCGCCGAGAAGCCGCAACGCCTCGCTGCCATAGCTCCGCGCGAGGCGCGCCGCCCGCTCTTCGCCGAGCCAGGGCCGCTCCGCCAGCAGCGCCGTGGCGAGCGCGGCGGCGCCGCCCTCCGGTAGATCGCCGCCGGGGAGCGGCGCCGTTGCTGTCCACGGGCCGCGCGCCGCCGGCAGGAAGCGCTGCAGCTTTTCGAGCGCGTGCTCGGCGAGGCGGCGATAGGTGGTGATCTTGCCGCCGAACACCGACAGCGCCGGCGGCCCCGCCGTGTCGAGGTCGAGGAGATAGTCGCGTGTGACCGCTGCCGCGTTCCGGGCGCGGTCGTCATGGAGCGGCCGGAGGCCGGCATAGCTCCAGACAACCGCGTCGGGCGTCACCGGCCGGGCGAGCCAGGAGGAGACGGCATCGCAGAGATAGCGCGTCTCCGCCGCGTCGATGGCGACGGGACCAGGGCGGCCGGCGAAGGGGACATCGGTGGTGCCGATGAGGGTGAAGCGCTCGGCAAAGGGCAGCACGAAGACGACACGGTGGTCGTCATTCTGCAGGAGATAGGCCTGATCGCCGGGATAGAGCTTCGGCACGACGATGTGGCTTCCCTTGACCAGCCGCAGCTCGGCATGCGCCGCGGCGATGCCGCAGCGATGCAGCACCTCGCCGACCCAGGGACCGGCGGCGTTGACGAGGATCGCGGCGTCGACCTCGCGCTCGCCGCCCGCGGCAAGGCGGAAGCGCGCGCGCCAGAGCCCGGCCTCGCGGCGCGCTTCGAGCAGCGCCGTGCGCGGCAGCACGACCGCGCCGCGCTGCACTGCATCGCGCGCGTTCAGCACGACCAGCCGCGCATCGTCGACCCAGCAATCGGAATAGACGAAAGCGGTGTGCAGCCCCGCACACAACGGCGCGCCATAGGGATGGCTGGCGCAGTCGATCGTCTCGGTGCCGGGCAGCTCGCGCCGGCCGCCGATGTGATCGTAGAGAAAGAGTCCCACGCGGATCATCCAGCGCGGCCGGAGCCGAGCATCATGCGGCAGCACGAAGCGCATCGGCCGCACGATGTGGCGCGCGTTCCTGAGCAGCACCTCGCGTTCGCCCAGCGCTTCGCGCACCAGGCGGATCTCGCCATATTCGAGATAGCGCAAGCCGCCATGCACCAATTTGCTCGAGGCCGAGGAGGTGGCGCCGGCGAGATCGCCCTGCTCCAGCAGCAGCACCTTGAGCCCCCGCCCGGCTGCGTCGCGCGCGATGCCGGCGCCGTTGACGCCGCCGCCGATGACGAGCAGATCCACGGCAGTCGGGAGCGGATGCGGCGCGGTCGGCACGGCGCTCAGGGCACGCGATGCAGCACGGTCTCGAGCTCGGCGTCGCCATCCGCCGCTTTCCATGCCGCCTCGAGGCTGCCGTCGGCGCGCGGAGTGCAGCGCAGCGTGCTCCTGCCCTCCCCGGCAAAGACCAGCGCGCCATCGTCGATGCGGCCGCTGCGGCGGGTGGCGGCGCCCTTGGCCTGCGGTGCGAAGCCGGGACCGACGATATAGTCCGCGTCGACCGAGGCCGCGTCGGCACCGAGCACCGCCAACATCACCTCGCGGCCGTTCTGGTAATAGCCGTACCATTTGCCGAGAAAGGCGTCGGCCGGGCCGCCGCTCGGCGCCGCCGGCGCGAGATGCCGCGGCACCGGCAGCGCGGCGCTCGGCGTCTCGCCCCAATGACTGTCGCAGCTCGCTTGTGTCGGCATCGGCCCGTCGCCGGCGACCGCCAGGAGGCAAGTGCCGAAACGGCGCGCGAACAGCGCCGTATTGCCGCTGAAATGGCCGGAGAAGCCGTCCGGCCGATCGAGCACCAGATGCGGCACCCCATGCGCCGCGAGCAGCGCGTCCGATTTTGCGGCCCGTCCGCCGGGATCATAGGGATCGTCGTTGAAATAGCCGATCATGATCCGGCCGCGGCGGATGTCATCGATATAGTCGAGCAGGAAGACGCTATTCTTGAAATAGGTAGGGCGATCCGTGCCGTACCAGGCCGGGGCGTTGGCGATGACGGCGTCGATGTCCTGGCTCTTGCCGGCAGCCATCAGCGAGAGCCAGGCGCCGCCGGATTGGCCGGCAAGCACGATCCGGGCATAGCCCTGCTGCTTCAACCGATGCGCCGTGGCGGCGACCTCGTCCGAGGAGCT
>JASHUO010000567.1 GCA_030039975.1 Alphaproteobacteria bacterium | reverse complement strand
GGCGTGCCGAGGAGATAGGCGTCGATGCCGCCATTATGCTCGACCGTACGGATGCCGCGGGTCGAGAGGCGGACGCGCACCGGGCCGCCGAGCGCGTCGGACAGCAGCGAGGTGCGTTGCAGATTGGGCAGGAAGCGCCGCTTGGTCTTGTTGTTGGCGTGGCTCACATTGTGGCCGACCTGAACGCCTTTGCCGGTGATGATGCAACGTCTCGCCATGACCGCCTCGGACAGCAATGACGGTCCCTTGAGGGTCAAGGGGCCGCGCGAAAGGGCGAGCTTTTAGGGCAAAGCCCGCGGCGCGTCAAGCCGAGTGGACCGTTTTGCCGCGCTCTTCCTGCGTGCTCGGCACCGGAAGACAAGCCCGCACCGGCGGCCGGAAGAGCCGTCGCTCCGGCATCCCAAGCCGCATGCCCATGGCCCGAACCCGGTGATCCGGGTTCGTCCTATGGACCGCTTGGCGGCGGTAATCGCCGTTAACCAATGGTACAGATTCTATATAATATATGGTACGTTCTCGTTCGTCCGGAGAATAGACCAAACCAAAAAAGGCAGGACTGTGCTGGCTAGAACTTTTCGAGGGGTGCAGCTCCTTTCTATTGTGTTTTGCTGTTGCTTGCTCTTACTCGGCGCAAGCGCTTGTGCCTCGCGAGTCGAGCCGATCTACAACGTGGTCAATCATCCCGTGCCTTCGGCGGCGCAGAGACTGCCGTTGCAAGAGATCAGCCATGTCATCGCCACGGCGGCCGCGGATTATCACTGGAGCGTCGCGCCCTCCGGTCCCGGCCAGCTTCGAGCGACTTACGACCGCGGAAGCCATGAAGCTGTCATCGCTATCAGCTATTCCCGGAGTGCCTACAGCATAAACCTCGTCAGCTCCGAGGACCTGAAGCAGCAAGACGGCGAGATTCACCGCAAGTACAACGAGTGGATCCACAATCTCGAGAGAGCCATCGAAGAGCGACTTAACGCCGCGGCGGTTGCGCTCAAATGAGCGAAGGCGGCGCGGTACTGGCTTTGCCGCAAAGGGAAGCGCCACCGATAACCACGGTGGCGCTTCGCGTGGCGGATTGGGCGGCATGCCGTGTCGCCGGTCCGGACAAGATCGAGTGGTTCACCGCAACGGCGGCAGCGCCGGCAGCGGCCGGTGCCGCAACCGCCCTGCCCGCAATGCTCCGCCGCCGCGTCAGCGCCATCGGCCAGAAGGCTTTCGCGGCCGCTTTGCGCCTGTCACCAGGCGCGGACGACCGATTCATCTTCTGCTCCCGCCATGGCGAATACCGGCGCACGCAGAGCCTGCTGCAGGCGCTGGCCATGCGCGAGCCGGCCTCACCGGCGGATTTCAGCCTTTCCGTCCACCATGCTCTCGCCGGGCTGTTGTCGATCGTTCGGACGAATAGCGCGGGCCACACCGCCGTCGCGGCCGGCAGCGACAGTCTCGCTTTCGGTCTTATCGAAGCGGCCACGTGCCTGGCCGCCGGCAGCGACAAGCAGGTTCTGCTGGTCTATTTCGACGAGCCGCTGCCCGAGGACTACGCCGAGTTCTGCGAGGAAGAGGACGCCTTCGCCGCGGCCTTTCTGCTCACACCCGCCCGCGGGTTGACGGGAGACATCCTGCTGTCGCTTGAGCCGGCCGACCGGAATCTGCCGCGGCGCTCCGCGACCGGCCAGGCCGCGGATTTCGTGCGCTTCCTTGCCTCCGGCGAAGTCGGCGCCGTGTCGCGCGGCAGCCGCGGACAATGGCGTTGGCGCCGTGCCGACGGCTAGTCGCATCGACCATCTCTGGCGTTTGGCAGCGACGGGACTCGCTTTTGCCGCGCTCGGGCTTGGCGGCTTCGTGCTGGCGCTGACCGTCATACCGCTCGCCACCACGTTCATGACCGACCGCCGCGCCCGCGAGCGCCGCGCGCAGAGCATCATTCGCGCCAGCTTCCGCTGCTATGTCGCGGTCCTGCAATGGCTCGGCGTGCTCACGCTCGAAGTGACGGGCGCGGAGCGGCTCGCCTCCTGCCGCGGCAATCTGGTGATCGCCAACCATCCCACCTTGCTCGACGTCGTGCTGATCGTCGCGCTGCTGCCCAACGCGCGCTGCGTCGTAAAATACCAGCTCTGGCGCCATCCTTTGCTCGGCCCCTTGGTGCGGGTGGCGGGCTATCTGCGAAACGACCAGGAGCCGCAAGCCTTCATCGAGAACTGCCGCGCCGCGCTCGATGACGGAAGCAATCTCGTCATCTTCCCGGAAGGGACCCGTTCCGTGCCGGGTAGCCGCCCGCGCTTTCACCGCGGCTTCGCGCACATCGCTACCCTGACCGGCGCCGATCTGCAGCTCGTGACCATCACCTGCGATCCCGTCACGCTGGTGAAGGGGCAGGCTTGGTATGCGATCCCTGCGAAGCCGCCGACGTTCCGCATCGAGATCGGCGAGCGGCTGCGGGCGAAGGCGTTCCTCGACGCGCCGACGCGCGCCCGCGGCGCGCGCAGGCTGGTCTCCTATCTCGAGTCCTATTACGTCGGAAGCTGAGCAATGGGCAGCCTGGAACTGGAGCTGAAGCAGCTCATCGTCAGCGCCTTGAGCCTCGAAGAGATCAAGCCCGAGGAAATCGACAGCGACGAGCCGCTGTTCGGCGACGGGCTCGGTCTTGATTCGATCGACGGTCTCGAGCTCGGCATGGCGATCAGAAAGGCCTATGGCATCAAGATCGAGGCGAAAAAGGAAGAGGTGCGCGAGATTTTCTTCAACGTGAAGAGCATTGCGGCGTTTATCGCCGGTCAGAGGGGGGCGTAGTGGTTTCGAAGAGCGAGATCCTGGCGACGCTCAGCGGCTATCTCCAGGATTTGTTCGAGCTGCCGGCGGAGAAGATCACGCCCGCCGCGCATTTGCAGGAGGATCTCGATCTCGACAGCATCGATGCGGTCGAGCTTGTCGTGAAGCTGCAGGAATACACCGGCAGGAAGATCGCGCCTGCCGAGTTCAAATCGGTGCGCACGGTTGGCGATGTGGTCGAGAAGCTCTATGCGCAGCTGGCGCAACGGACATAAGTTTCGCGTCGCCTTGCTCGTGCTGGGCGTGGGCTATCCCTTCGTCGTCTATTTTGCGCTGGGCCACGTTCCGCCGGCGGCGTTGGTTCTTGGATTGCTCGCCTTGCTGGCGCTGCGGCTCGCCTTCGCCCGCGCGCCGGATCGGCGCGGAGCGCCGATGGCGCCGCTCCTCGGGCTGGCCGGCGGCGCGCTTCTGGTCCTGCTCGCGGTGGCGGCGTCCCCAGCGGCGGCGCTCAAATTCTACCCGGTCCTGGTCAGCCTCGGCTTCGCCGCGGTGTTCGGTTATTCCCTGCTGCGGCCGCCGACCATCATCGAGCGCATCGCGCGGCTGCGCGACCCGGCGCTGCCGGCTTCGGCCATCCCCTACCTGCGCAACGTGGCCGTGGTCTGGCTGATCTTCTTCGTCGCAAATGCCGCGATTTCCATCGCGACCGCGGTCGACGGCGACCTTGCGCTATGGACCCTCTACAACGGCTTCATTTCCTACGTGATCATGGGCGCGCTGTTCGCCGGCGAGGTGGTCATCCGGTATTACCGGCGCCATGGCCGGACCGAAGCATGAGCCTGGTGCCGCTATCGGAAATCCTGGGTGACGCGCGGCCCGGGGCGCAGATCGTTGCGCTGCGCGACGGCGCGGCGATCAGCTTGGCGCAGCTGCGCGGCGAGACGGCACACAATGCGCAGCGCCTCAGCGCGCTGGGCCTTCGCCGCGCCCTCCTGCTCTGCGAAGATGGTTACAGTTTCATCGTGGGACTTCTATCGCTGCTGCGAATCGGCGCCGATATCGTATTGCCGCCGAACCTCCAGAGCGGCACCATCGCGGCGCTTGCCGACAGCTTCGATGCGATCGTAACCGACCGCGATCCGGCCGATTGCGCGGCGCGCGCGCTCACGATCGAGCCGGCCGAGCCGAGCGCGCGTCCGCTGAGCCTCGACCCCTCGCGCAGCCGCATCGATTTCTTCACCTCCGGCTCTACCGGCGCCGTGAAGCGGATCGAGAAGAGCGCGGCGCTGCTGGAGCGCGAGGCGGCGATGTTGGAGCGCGCCTGGGGCGAGCGGCTCGGCGACGCCGTCATCTTCGGCACCGTGTCGCACCAGCACATCTTCGGCCTCACCTTTCGCGTCATCTGGCCGTTGCTGGCCGGGCGACGCTTCGACGGCAGCGTCTATTTCGCCTGGGAGACCCTGGTGGCAGCGCTCTCCGGGGGCGCCGGCGTCGTCTCGAGCCCGGCCCATCTCACCCGTCTCGGCGGCTTGTCGCCGCTGCCCGAAGCGCTGCGCCCGCGCCTCGTCTTCACCGCCGGTGCGCCGCTTCCCGCCGCCGCGGCAGCGGAGTGCACGACCATTTTCGGCCGGCCGCCCGTCGAGATCTTCGGCAGCACCGAGACCGGCGCCTTTGCCTGGCGCAGCGGGTCGGAGCCATCGCCGTGGCGGCCGCTGCCGGGTGTCGAAGTGTCCTGCAGCGACGCGGGATTGCTGCGGGTTCGTTCGCCGGGCGTTGCTGGTGCGGGCTGGTGCGAGCTGGCCGACAGGATCGCGCCGACGGCGGATGGGTGCTTCCGCTTCGAGGGGCGGGCGGACCGGATCGTGAAGGTCGAAGGCAAGCGCGTGAGCCTGCAACGGCTTGAGCAGGACCTGCTCGCGCTGCCTTGGGTCGATGGCGCAGTGGTCATGCCGGTCGCCGCGGATCGCCCCATTCTCGGCGCCGTTGTTGCGCTTTCGCCGTCGGGCGAGGCAGAGCTGGCGCGGCTTGGCAAGTTCCGGTTCGAGCGAGCCCTGCGCCGCGCGCTTGCGGCAACGCAGGAAGCAGCCGCGCTGCCGCGGCGCTGGCGCTTCGTCGCGCGATTGCCGATCGACGGCATGGGCAAGTGCCGCGCCGCCGATGTCCTGGCCTTGCTGGAGGTGTCGGCATGACCGACGCCACGACGACAGATGCGGGGACCGAGCCCGTAATCCGCGCGGTGCGGCGGTCGGGATCTGTCACCGAGCTCATCTTGCGCGCCCCGGAGTCGCTGCTTTACTTCGACGGGCATTTCCCGCGCTTTCCCATTCTGCCGGGCGTGGTGCAGGTGGATTGGGCGATCCGGCTGGGCCGGCGCCACCTGGCGCTCGACG
>JASHUO010000566.1 GCA_030039975.1 Alphaproteobacteria bacterium | reverse complement strand
GAAGAGGATGACGTCGTTGCCATGCGCGGCGCATTTCCAATAGCCATAGGCCGCTTGCGGCACGAGGATGTCCTGCTGGATCGCGGTGTCGATAAGGCGCTGCAGGATCGGCCGCAGCTCCTTATGCGCCCAGAGCTTGAACGCGTCGAGGCTGCGCCCGTCCTTGCGGAAGCCCCAATGGAATTGATAGAGCATGCGCTCGTTGAGATAGGGTACCAGCGCCTTCGCCGGCACGCGCGCTACCGTGCGCGGCCCCCAGAACGGCGGCACCGGCACATGGACGCCGCGGGTCAGCTCCTGGCGGCGGAGGCGAATTTCGTCGACATCGATCGGCCGCAGCGGCCGCGCATCGGCGGCGCGGCCGAGCTTGCGCTTCTCGTTGACGACGCGGCCGCGATTCTTGGCCTGCACTTCGGAAAGATGCGAATCGAAGCGGCCATTCACCACCTTGTCCATGAGGGCAAGCCCGTCGAAGGCGTCGCGCGCATAGGCGACGCGGCCCGAAGCGTAGGCCTTGACGCAATCCTCCTCGACATAGCGCCGCGTCAGCGCCGCGCCGCCGAGCATCACCGGCATGGAGACGCCCTGCCGCGTCATCTCCTCGAGATTCTCGCGCATCACCACCGTCGATTTCACCAGCAGTCCTGACATGCCGACGGCATCCGCCTTGTGCTGCGCCGCGGCGTCGAGGATGGCGGCGAGCGGCTGCTTGATGCCGAGATTGATGACGCGGTAGCCGTTATTGGTGAGGATGATGTCGACGAGATTCTTGCCGATGTCGTGCACGTCGCCCTTCACCGTGGCGAGCACGATCGTGCCTTTCTGCTGGCCTTCGATGCGCTCCATATGCGGCTCGAGCCAGGCGACCGCCGCCTTCATCGTCTCGGCCGATTGCAGCACGAAGGGCAGCTGCATCTTGCCGGCGCCGAAGAGGTCGCCGACCACTTTCATGCCGTCGAGGAGAAAGGTATTGATCACGTCGAGCGGCGGATGCTTGGCGATCGCCAGCGCCAGATCCTCTTCGAGGCCTTGACGGTCGCCATCGACGATGCGCTGCTTCAGCCGCTCCTCGACCGCGGCCGGCCGCTCCTTCTTCGCCGTCTTTTCGGCGACGCGGTTCTCGAACAGGGCGATGAAGGCCTGCAGCGGGTCGTAGCCTTCGCGGCGGCGGTCGAAGATGAGATCCTCGGCCACCCTCGCCTCTTCCTCGGGGATGCGGTGCAGCGGCGCGATCTTCGAGACATGGACGATGGCGCCGGTGAGGCCGCGCTTCAGCGCGTGGTCGAGGAAGACCGAGTTGAGCACATGGCGCGCCGCCGGCTTCAGGCCGAAGGAGATGTTGGAAAGGCCGAGGATGATCTGGCATTCCGGCAGCTCGCGCGCGATGCGCTCGATCGCGTCCAGGGTCGAGAGGCCGAGCTTGCGGTCATCGTCATTGCCGGTGCAGATGGTGAAGGTCAGCGGATCGAACAGCAGGTCGGACGAGGGCAGGCCGAAGCGGCCGCAGGCGAAATCATGGAGACGATGCGCGATCTCGAGCTTGCGCGCCGCGTCCTTGGCCATGCCCTGCTCGTCGATGGTGAGCGCGATCACCGCCGTGCCGAAGCGGCGCGCCAGTTCCAGGCGCTTTGCCGCCGGGGTTTCGCCATCCTCGAAATTGATCGAGTTGAGGATCGGTTTGCCGCCATAGAGCTTCAACGCCGCTTCGAGCACCGGCAGCTCGGTCGAATCGATCACCAGCGGCGCGGTGACGGTGCCGCGCATCCGCGTCACTGCCTCGCTCATATCGGCGACCTCATTGCGGCCGACAAAAGCGGTGCAGAGATCGAGCGCGTGCGAGCCTTCCTTCACCTGCTCGCGCGCCATCTCGACGCAGCCATCCCAGTCGCCCGTTTCCTGCCGCTGCCGGAACTGCTTCGAGCCGTTGGCATTGCACCGCTCGCCGATCGAGAGATAGGCGTTCTCCTGGCGCAGCGCGACCTGGCCATAGAGCGAGGCGATGGCGGGGACGAAGACCGGGCGGCGCGCTTTCGGCCGCGGCCGGATGCCGTCGGCGGCGATCCGCCGCAACATGGCGTCGAGCGCCGCGATATGCGGCACATCGGTGCCGCAGCAGCCGCCGATGAGGTTGACGCCGTCCTCGCTGACGAAGCGCTCCTGCCATTGCGCCAGCTCGCCGGCGGAGAGCGGGTAATGCGTGTGGCCGTCCATCAGCTCGGGCAGGCCGGCATTGGGCTGCACCGCGATCAGGCCCGGCCAGGTCTCGCCGAGGAATTTGACATGCTCGGCCATCTCCAGCGGCCCGGTGGCGCAATTGAGGCCGAGCAGCGGCACGTCCAGGCTTTGCACCACGGTCGCCGCGGCCGCGATATCGGCGCCGACGAGCAGCGTTCCCGTAGTCTCGACCGTGGCCTGGACGAAGATCGGCGTGTCTTTGCCGGCTTCCGCGCGGGCGCGCTTGGCGCCGTTCACCGCCGCCTTGATCTGCAGCACGTCCTGGCAGGTCTCGATCAGAATGGCGTCGACGCCGCCGGCGACGAGGCCGCGGCACTGCACGGTGAGCGCGTCCTCGAGCGTCTGATAGTCGATATGGCCGAGCGACGGGAGCCGCGTTCCCGGCCCCACCGAGCCGAAGACGAAGCGCGTGCGGCCGTCGCCGGCGAGCGCTTCCACCGCTTCGCGCGCCAGCT
>JASHUO010000565.1 GCA_030039975.1 Alphaproteobacteria bacterium | reverse complement strand
AGGAGGAAAATGTACAGGCAGTAGGCTGGGATCGATCTCATTCGATGACGCGCCGTGGTCAGCGGGGGCATCCCCGCCAAGCGTCAGCTTACAGCAGCCGCTGCCCCGATCCTAGCCCGGAGGGGCGATGGGCCCGTGCGGGCGCCTAAGGCGTTTCGTCGCTAGCACCGGGCTCTACAGCTATGGCCATGAGATCGGGGTGCAGCAAACCGGGAGAAAGCAATTCGATCCCGATTAAGTGCCCCTCGGCGTCGAAATCGAGGTTCACGCCGGGGGCAGCCTCCCCGATGGTCCGGGCCGCTTCTCCGGCCCGGATCGGGTGTTTCAGGTAGATATAAGCGGCCTTGGCTTCAGGATCGTAGGTTACTCGCATGGTGGGAATATCGCACGACCAGCGCCACTAGGCGAGCGGGCCTAAAAGTCAGACTGACCCACTAGCTCGGACGACAGCTGGACCTATTGGCCGCCCCCGAAGGACGCGAGCTTGGTGCCGATATCGCCGAGATTCTTGAAGACGACGGTGAACGTCAGGGCGGTGCCGGGGATGGCGTCGCCGCTGCGGATGCCCGACTTGGTGAGCGAGGTGACGAAGGCGATGCATTCGTCGCGGTAGGTAAGATTGACACCGTTGTAGAGCAGCTCGGTCGTGCCCACGGTCTGGCCCACGATCGAGCTCGGAGTCGGCGAGAAATCGAACGTGCCGATCAGCTGGAGCGACCAGTAGGGGGTAAGGGTAGTGTTGACGACGCCGGTGATCTGCTTGACCTTCTGCAGCGTGGGGGCATCCGAGATGGTGGCGACGTCCAGGTAGTAGACGCCGAAATTCAAGGCGCTGGGTCCGACCGACGCGCCGATGGTCTGATTGTGGCTCGCCAAATCGTCATAGCCGAGGCGGAAGTCGTAGGTGAAGTTCAGTTGCGGCACCGGCGTCACGGTCAGCTTGCCGACGACGTCCGAGAAGCGATGTTCGAGGCCGGAGCCCGGGAGGAAGTTGGGGTTGACCTGCGCCGAATAGCTCTGGCCGACAGTCAGCCGCGTGCTGCCGCCGGAATCACCGAAAACGCCGGTGGTCAAGCCGTAATCGACGCGCTGGCCGCTGTCGACGCGGTCGAAGCCGGGAAAGCGGTTGCGCCGGAACAGGCTGGTTGCGTCGAACTCGAAGCCCTGGCTGTCCTCGTTCGGGATTTTCTCGGGATTGAGGCCGCCGGGCGCAGCCGCGACCATGACGACCGGCGAGATCGTCTGGCTGTAGCCCGTCCCTTGCCGCACCCAGGGGTACTGCCAGGTGAGGGCGACCTGCGGAAAGACGCGCCCGGCGGTCGCGCTCTCCGTGGTGTTATCGACGAGCTGCAGATTGTCCGACTGGTAGCCATCGGTCCTCACGCCGGCGACCAGCGAGTATTGGCCGCCGATGACGTCGTCGAACGGCAGCCGCCACTCGCCGCCCGTCGAGACGCGCCGCGTGTCGACGCCGCTGATCCGCGACAGGTTCATGAAGTTGCCATCGAGCGCGAGGCGGCTGCCGAGGGCGCCAGGCTCGCTCACCCACTGATAGTCGGCGATCGGCGCGACGATCGGCTGTACGCTGTCGCCGACGCCGGTCTCCAGGCTCTGGTAGGTCCAGGCGCTGATATTGCCATAGCTGCGCGCGCCGAAATTTTCGGCATAGGCGTGGGTGGTGAGGAAGTCGGACGGCGCGCCCAGGCTGTAGCGCAGGAGGTAGGTCGGATCGGACGCGCGGAATGAATCAAGTCCGACGCGCCAGTCCTGGTTGAGGGCGAACTGGGCATCCGTATCGAAATCCCAGCGCGTGCCGCTGACCGGTTCGGGGTCGATGTTGGTGAAGCGCTGGCTGTTGAAGGTGACGCTGCCGTCCGTATTCCAGTAGCCGTTGGAAAAGCGCTGCCGGTACTCACCGCGGAACTGCTCGCCGCCGGTGGAGTAGTAAATCGGCTCGACCGTCGCGTCCTTGTCGGGGCCGAGGACCATATAGTACGGCACGCCAATACGGTAGCCGTTTGCGGTTGACTCGCCGCCTGTCGGTGCAAGGAAGCCGCTGGCCCGCTTCACCGACGGGTCGGGAGTCGAAAAATACGGCGTCCACAGCACCGGGATGCCGTCGATCTCCATCATCGCGTTGCGATACTCGATCAGCTGCTCTTGCTTGTCGTGCGTGATCTCCGCGGCCTCGATCTGCCAGATCGGCGCCTTCGTCGGGTCTTCGCGGCAGGGGTCGCAGGGCGAATAGACGCCGCGGCGGATCTCGGTGCGATTGCCGGCGACGCGGCGCGCGGTATTGCCGGCCAGGCGCGAGCGATCGCTGAGCAGCATGCGCACATTCTTGAGGAAGCCGTCGCGCATGTTGTCGCGGAGCTCGACATAGTCGGCGAAGACGACCTCGCCGCCCGGCTGCAGCATGGTCACATGGCCCGACGCCGTCGCGGTGTCGGTCCGCTCGTTGTAGGTGACGGTATCGGCCAGCAGGATCTGCTGGCCCTGGCTGAGCTCGACATGACCCTTGGCGATGACGAGCCCGAGCTGTGAGTCGTATTGCACTTCGTCGGCACTGAACAGCACCGGCTGGCGCTGCGGGGCGGCGGACGGGCTCGGTGCCGCCGGTGCGGGGTGCTGCGGGACGGCAGGCGTCTTCGGCGCCGCCGGCGGCTGCAACGTCGGGTGCTGCCCGGCGGCGGGCGCGTTCTGCGCCACCGCCAGCCGCAGCGGCGCCGCCGCGAGCAGCGCCCCCAGGCACAGCACGGCCCCCCCGCGCATAAGGTTCAGCCGTCCTCGAGATGGAGCAGCATGCTGGCGCCGAGCGCCCAGCTCACCCCGGTGGGTGTCCAGGCGGCGAGCGATACGGGGATGGTCGAGGCGAGCCCGAGCGCGAAAATGACGTTCGAGAGCAGATAGAGCACGAAGCCGCTACTGAGGCCGCCGGCGATCATCAGCCCAGTGCCGCCGCGGCGCTGCATGCGCAGGCTGAAGGTGGCCGCGATCAGCACCATGGCGGAAAACAGGAAGGGCAGCGACAGCAGCCGGTTGAAATAGAGGCGGTGGCGTTGCGCGCTGAAGCCGGAGCTTTCCAGCAGCTGAATGAAGCCCGGCAGCTCCCAGAAGGACATGGTCTCGGGCGAGGAAAAGCTCTCCTGGATCTTGGTCGGTGTCAGGTTCGTCGGCACTTCAAGATGCTGGAAGAGCTCGGGCGGTTTGCCCGGGACCCAGCGGCTGCCGTCGGTCACCTGCCACTTGCCCGATCTCAGCACGGCCTGCTTGGCATCGATGCGGCCGATGAGCTGCATGCCGTTGAACGACAGCATCATCACATCCCCGAGCGTGGTGTGCTTCGACTCCAAGCGCTCGGCATGGACGACGGAGTTGTCGCCGTTGTTCTCGCCTTGGCGCAGCCACAGGCCCTGCCGCGACAAGCTGAGCTGATCGCCGGTGCCGCGCAGGATCCGGCTCTCGAGCGCTTCGTAGCGCGCCTGCATCACCGAAGCGACGGGATTGAACAGGGTGATGACGATGACGCCGATGAACGCCGCGCCGGCGAGCGGCGGCGTGAGGAACTGCCAGACCGAGACGCCGGCGGCGCGCGCGACCACCAGCTCGTTCATCCGTGTCATCCGCCAGAACGCCATCATGGTGCCGAAGAGGATGGCGAAAGGCAGGATCTGCTGCGCCATCTCCGGCTGCTTCAGCAGCGACATCTCGAGCAGCACGAGCAAGGTCGCATCCGGCCGGGCGCCGCCGCGGCGGATCAGCTCGATATAGTCGAGCAGGAAGACGATGACCGACATGGCCACGAACACGCCGGAGCACCACAGGAAGAACTGCGCGAGGATGTAGCGGAAGAGCGTCTTCCAGGGCGACATGTCTATTCGGCCGGGGCGGGCGGCGCCACCAGCCCGCGCGGCGCGACGTACCAGGAATCGCGCCAGAGCAGCCATGTGGTGCTGGCGATCGGCGCCAGTACGTTGATATAGAGCAGCGGTACCGCGACGATGGTGCGGCCGGCGAGGTTTTTGAAAGCGATATCGAGCGTCTCGAACAGGAAGGCGAGCATGATCGCCAGCATCACCCGCTGCGCCTGCCCGCGTCGGTTGAACTCGCCGGTCAGCAGGCAGGCCAGCGGGATCATGCAGAAGGCGAGCGCGCTCAGCGGGTTGACGAGGCGCACATTGGCTTCGATGATGTGGCTGATGTCGCCCGGCCGGGTGTGGCCGAACAGCAGCTGCGGCAGGAACAGCTCATCGGGCTCGCGGTCGCGCACTCCCGGCGCATCGCGCGCGTCGGAGAGGTCGAGGGTATATTTGTCGAAGGTGAGCACCGACAGCTTGCCGGTCGTGCGGTCGTATTGCTGGCGGCTGCCATTCACCATCAGCACGCGCGGGCCGCTATCGGTATCGACGAAGGTGCCGCGCTGGGCGACGATGGTGACCGGCTTGTCGGGGTCGCGCGTCTCGTGGATCAGCAGCCCGACCAGCTCGCCATTGGTGTCGCGTCCCCGCACATAGATCGTGAGGTCGTCGGACAGCGTGTTGAAGATGCCATCCTGCAGCAGCACCGAGGCGAAGCGGTTGCGGATCTCGAACTGCAGATCCTTGAAGGCGCGCTGCGACGCCGGCAGGAAATAGATCGAGAACGACATCAGCAGGGCGAAGCCCAGCCCGCCGGCAATGAGACCGGGGCGGGCGAGGGCGGCCTGGCTCATGCCCGCCGCGCGCATGACGATGAGTTCGCTCTCCGACAGCAGCCGGTTATAGGTGAAGAGAAGCGCGATGAAGACCGCGATCGGCAGCACGACGTCGATGAAGCGCGGCAGGATGAGCAAGGCGAGATAGAGAAAGAGGCCGAGCGACAGGCCGCGATTGACGATGAGGTCGATGAGGCGCAGCGACTGGACGAGCCACACTGCCGCGGTGAAGCTCAGCGTGACGAACAGCATGACCCCCAGGGTCTGGCGCAGGACGTAACGCGTGATCCCGTTCATGGCGGCCCAATTATAGAAGCGACGAGTTGGCCGAAGATAGGGCGAAGTTCATTGCCGATCATGTGCTTGCGGCCGGATGCCGCGCGTGGAACTCTGCCGCGCGCGCCGGCCAGGGAGCGAAAGGACGCGCGAACGGGATGGATGCGATCGCGGATACCTCGCGGCTGAGCTTTGGTCGATTCGCCGTGCTCTTCGCCGCTCTCTTCGCCCTCGCGGCGCTGCCGGTGATCTGCTGCGACACCTTGCCGCTGTTCGACTATCCCAATCACCTGGCCCGCATGCACATCCTCGCCTCCTGGTCCGGGTCCGAGCCGTTGCAGCGCTATTACGAAATCGTCTGGCGGCCGCTGCCCAACCTCGCCATGGATCTGGTCGTGCCGCCGCTGGCGCGGGTGATGCCGCTGGCCGGGGCGGGCAAGGCCTTCGTGCTCGCAACGCTGTTCCTGCTCGCCGGCGGCACGGCGCTGTTGCACCGCGTGCTGTTCGGCAGCTGGTCGGCCTGGCCCTGCCTCGCCTTCCTGCTGCTCTATAGCCGCGCGCTGCTCTGGGGATTTCTCAACTACCTCTTCGGCCTCGGCCTTGCCCTCGTGGCGCTGGCGCTGTGGCTCGCCCTGGAGCGGCATCGGCCGTCCGTACGCCTGGCGGTCGGCACCGCCTCGGCCTTGACGCTGTTCTTCGCGCATCTCCTTGCCTGCGGCCTCTATGGCGTCCTGGTCATGGGACGCGCGGGAGCGCTCGCCTGGCGCCGCCGCGCCGCGCCGCGCTCGGCGCTGGTGGAGCTGCTGGTCGCGGGCATCCCCTTCCTGGCGCCGCTCGCCATCCTGGTGCTGCTCACGCCGGGCAGTGCCGGCGGCGCCATCGCCTACGGGCCGATGCTGCGCAAATTCGATCTTCTCTTCAGCGTCTTCGACAATTACAGCCGCCCCTTCGACATCGCCGGTTTCGCGCTCGCGGTGATCGCCCTCGGGTTTGCCTTCCAGCGGCGCTGGGTGCGGCTCGAGCCGTCGATGGCGCTGCCGCTCCTGCTCCTGGTGCTGGTCTATGTCGCCATGCCGAGCCAGCTCGCCACCGCCTCGGGCGCCGATCACCGGATCCCCTTGCTGCTGGCTCTGGTGCTGGTGGCGTCGAGCCGCTGGACCGCGCCCGAGCCGGGGTTGCGGCGGCTCTTCCTGGGCGGCGCGCTTGTCCTGTTCCTGCTGCGCCTCGGCGTGGTCGGCGCCAGCTGGGAGGCGAGCGACCGGAGCTATGCGCGGCTGCTGCCCGCGCTTGAGGCGCTGCCGATCGGCGCCCGGCTCGCCGTGGCCTATCCATCCGAGGCGATCAATTCGCAGCCGACGCCGCTCGTCCATTTCCCGACGCTCGCCATTGTCCGGCGCGACGCCTTCGTGCCGACGCTCTTCGCCTTTGCGACCCAGCAGCCGGTGGCGCTCGTCCCCCGCTACCAGGCGCTGGCCGACCGGCTCTCGCCGGAGCGGCTGTGGTCCGCCTTTGTGGGGGGCGGGCCGCCGCTCGACCCGGGCGAGCGTGCCGCGCTGCAGCAGTATGAATACCTCGTCTTCGTCGACCGCACCCCCTTCACCGTTCCCGTCGCTCCGCCGCTCGTCCCGGATTTTGCGGCGCCGCGCTTTACGCTGTTCCGCATTGCCGCCGGCGATGGCGCGCTTGACGCCCCCGTCCTCGCCCGATAGACCGGCCGCGGCTGCCGCGCCACGGATCCGCCTCGTGTGATGGAACTGCTGATTCCGAGTTGGGCCGAGCTTGCCGGCTGGGGCGGCGTGCTCGTCATGACGCTGCTCTTCATCGGTTGCGGCCGGCTCGTCACGGCGGGACGTGCCGCGCCCGAAGCCGCGCTCATTGCCGGCTGGGGCGGTGCTTCTCTGCTGCTGACCCTCTGGGGCGTCGCCACCGCCGCGTCGATGGCCATCCCGGCCGTGCTGGTCATGGCGGTCGGCGCCATCGGCTGCCTCTTGCCGCGCGCGGCGCTCGCTGGCGCGGACTGGCGCAGCATCGGCCGCATGTTCTGGGTGAGCCTGCCGCTGCTCCTGGTGATGGCGAGCGCGCGGCCGAGCCTTCCCGACACCTTCCTCAATCTGCTGCCCAACGCCGCCTATCTCTGGGATCACGGCTTCTTTCCCGCCGACAGCCGCCCGCCGAGCTTTTCGTTTCTGCCCGGCGCGCCCTACAACATGCAGCTCGTCGGCTATCTCGTCTCGCTGCTGACCGGGCATCTCGCCTTGAACGCGATGATCGGCTTCAACATCGTGCTGCAGCTGGCGACGGCGCTGCTGCTGGCGCGGCTCGTGGCGAGCGCCGAGGAGGACCCGGCTGACGTGCCGTCATGGACGGCGGTCGCGTTCGGCTTGCTGCTCGCCACCGTGATCAATCCCGGCTTCGTCCCGCGCTATCATTTTTCCGATTACAGCGAAGCCTCGGTTGCCGTCGCCACAGCGTTCGCCGGCTGGTTCGCCGTGGGCGCGCTCGAGCGGCTCGCGGCCGGACGCGCTGCGCGCCGCGCGCTCACGCAGCTGGCGCTCGGCCTTGCCGCGCTCATCAGCATCAAGCAGGACAGCGTCGCGCTCGCCCTGAGCGTCGTCGCCTCATCCGTCGCGCTCGCGCTGTTGCAGAAGCGCGGCGGCCGCCGTCGCGGCGTCGCCGCCTTGCTGCTTGCGGCCGTGCCGGCGGCGGCCCTCTATCTCGCATGGCGCTGGTACGTTCTGGGCCACTTCGCCGTCGGCGAGTTGAAGCTTCTGCCCCCCAGCGCGTGGGACTTCGCCCTTATCCCGCTCATCTTGCGCAGCATGGCCGCGGATGTGGTCGAGAAGGCTTATTTCTTTCTCGCCGTTGCCGCTGTCGTGCTCGGGCTCGTGCGGCATTGGCGGCACCATGGGCTCGATCGCACGGCGCGGCTCGCCGCCATGTTTGCCGGCGTGACGGTGCTCTACAATCTGGCGATCTTCTTCACCTATATCGCGCATTTCCCTGGCACGACCAGCGATTCGGCGCATTCCTATTTCCGCTACAACACGCATCTGGCGCCGCTGTTGATGTTGAGCCTGACGCTGCTGGTGCGCTCGCTCGCCGCGGAGCGCGGCTGGACGCTGGGCGGCTTCTGGCGGCGAGCGGTGCCGGTGGCGATCATCGCCGTCGCGCTCTTGGGTCCGCTCGTCTTCTTCCCCTATCTGCGCTTCGATCTCGAGGCGACGCAGCAGCGCGCCTGGCGGCTCGCCGCCGCCGCTGCGCCCGCTCTCGACCAGGATCGGCGCCTCGCCCTGGTGCTGCCGGGCGACAATGGCAGCCTCGCCACCATGCTCGACGCCTTGATCCGCTTCGCGCCGCCGCGCCACCCTGATGCCGCGCTGGCGGTGGTCGATCAGGCGACGGAAGCGAGCCTGGCCGCGCTCGCCGCAAAGGGTTATCGCTTCGCGCTGCTGTCCTGCGCCCCGGGCGGCCTTGCCGAGGTGCCGCGCGCCGATGCGGCCTTGCTCGAGCGCGCCGATCAACGCTGGCGGCCAGTTGCGGTCTGGTCCTACCCCGCCGCCGATCTTCCGGTGCGGCCGTCGCATGTCGTTGCCGACGCGCCACTGTGCTTGCCCGCGGGTTGACAGCGGCGGCGGCGCTGTCTATCGGCGCAGAACTGACCGCCGAGGGGAACCCATGATGAAAATCGCCTTTGCCGAGTCCAGCCGGCCGAAATCCGGCACCATCGTCGTCGGCGTGCTGGAAGAGCAAAAGCTCACCCCGACGGCGGCGGCGCTCGACAAAGAGACGGGCGGCGCGCTGAAGCGCGCCATCGCCGCCAGCCGCTTCACCGGACGCAAGGACGAAGTGCTCGGCGTGCTCGCACCGGCGCAGCTCTCGCTCGGCCGCGTGCTGCTGCTCGGCCTCGGCAAGGCGTCGGCGCTCGATGCCACGGCGATGCAGGGCTTCGGCGGCAATGTCGTGGCTCAGCTCAACAGCGTCGGCGAGAGCGCGGCCGCCGTGGCGCTCGACCGGATCGAGGATATGAAGCTGAAGCCGGCCGAAGCCGCCGCCCACTTCGCTTTCGGCGCGACCTTGCGCGGCTATCGCTTCGACCGCTACCGCACCAAGGAAAAGCCCGAACAGAAGCCGAGCCTCAAGACGCTCGATGTGATGAGCCGCGATGCCGCCGCGGCGCGGCGCGCCTTCGCACCGCTGAAGGAAGTGGCGGAGGGCGTCTTTCTCACCCGCGATCTCGTGTCCGAGCCCGCCAATGTCATCTATCCCGAGACGCTGGCGGCGGCGGCGCGGCCGCTGACGAAGCTCGGGGTCGAGGTCGAAGTGCTCGACGAGCGGCAGATGAAGAAGCTCGGCATGAACGCGCTGCTCGGCGTCGGGCAGGGGAGCGTGCGGCCGCCGCGCCTTGTCGTCATGCAGTGGAAGGGCGGCGGTGGACGCGGCAAGGCGGCGCAGCCGGTCGCCTTCATCGGCAAGGGCGTCACCTTCGACACCGGCGGCATCTCGATCAAGCCCTCCGACGGCATGTGGGACATGAAGTGGGACATGGGCGGCGCCGGCGTCGTCATCGGCCTGATGCGCGCGCTGGCCGGGCGCAAGGCTAAGGTCAACGCCGTCGGCGTCATCGGCCTGGTCGAGAACATGCCGTCGGGCGCGGCGCAGCGACCCGGCGACATCGTCGCCTCGCTGTCGGGTCAGACGATCGAGGTGCTCAACACCGATGCCGAGGGCCGGCTCGTGCTCGCCGATGCGCTGTGGTATTGCCAGGATCGCTTCAAGCCGAAATTCATGGTCGATCTCGCGACCTTGACCGGCGCCATCATCATCGCGCTCGGCAGCGAGCACGCCGGCCTCTTCAGCAACAATGACGAGCTCGCCGGCCGTCTTGCCGAAGCCGGCGCCGCGGTCGGCGAGAAGCTCTGGCGCATGCCGCTCAACGAGGCTTACGACCGGATGATGGACAGCGACGCCGCCGACATCAAGAACATCAGCGGCGGGCGCGATGCCAGCAGCATCACCGCGGCGCAGTTCCTGCAGCGCTTCGTCAACGGCGTGCCCTGGGCGCATCTCGACATCGCCGGCACGACCTGGTCGAAGAAGGACGCGCCGACGGTGCCCAAAGGGGCGACCGCTTTCGGCGTGCGGCTGCTCGACCGCCTCGTCGCCGAGCATTACGAGAGCTGATGGCCGAGATCGGCTTCTACCATCTGCGCAGCACGGCGCTCGAGCGGGCGCTGCCCAGCATCCTCGAGCGCGGCATCGCCGCCGGCCACCGCATCGTCGTCATCGCCGGATCGAGCGAGCGGGTCGAGCATTTGAACGACCTGCTCTGGACCTACAACGATGCGAGCTTCCTGCCGCATGGCAGCGCGCGCGACGGCAATGCCGAGCGCCAGCCGATCTGGCTCACCGCCAGCGATGAAAATCCCAATGCCGCGACCATGCTGGTGCTGGTCGACGGCGCCGGCTCGTCCCGCCTCGACAGCTATGCCCGCTGCTGCGACATCTTCGACGGCAATGACGAGGCCGCGGTGGCGGCGGCGCGCGTGCGCTGGCAGGAAGCCAAGGCAGGCGGGCACCAGCTCGTCTACTGGGAGCAGACCGAAGGCAAGTGGGAGAAGCGCGGCGCGGGCTAGGGCGTCCCAATCCAACGCTGCTTCCCGGCCCTCTCCAGAAAATGTGGTCACACCAGGCAGATCTCGCCCGAGCGATCAGACGGCGCTACCGTCAGCCGCAGCCGGGGAGACCGCAGATGATGACGCTACGACTGTACCCGCTGGCCGCGCTGCTTTGCCTCGCCGCACTATGCTACCAACCACCAAAGCTTGCGGCTCAGGCTGTACTCTCGCCCGAAATTCACAGTCGAATCGAGCGCGTTGGCGCGTGCCTCACTTCGGCGGTGGTGGCGAAGGACGACCCGCACGTTTGTCAATCGCTCGAGGAGCGCATGGTCGCAGATCATGTGCCGGGCGTCAGCATCGCTGTCGTTCATGATGGTGCCATCGAGTGGGCCCAGGGATTCGGCGTTGCGGAACGGGGAGGCGCGCCGGTCACGGCCGAGACATTGTTCCAGGCCGGAAGCATCAGCAAGCCGGTCGCCGCGATGGCGGCGCTTCATCTTGTTGAGCAAGGCAGGCTGTCGCTCGACTCCGATGTCAATGAGGGGCTCACCTCGTGGAAGATTCCCCCGAACGCGACCGCGCCGGGGGCCGTGGTCACGCTGCGCGAGTTGCTCAGTCACACCGCCGGGCTCACGGTGCAAGGATTTCCTGGCTACGCCGCAGGTGCACCCGTTCCCACGCTTGTTCAAGTCCTGAATGGCGAGAAGCCGGCGAACACCGATCCCATCCGCTTGGAAGCGCCCCCTGGAAGCCGTTGGAAATATTCGGGCGGCGGCTACACAGTGATGCAGCAGCTGCTGCTCGACGTCTCGCATCAGCAATTTCCCACGCTCCTGCACGACACCGTGCTGGCCCCTATCGGCATGACCCGCAGCACCTACGCGCAACCGTTGCCAGCGGAGCTGCGGTCCGGCGCCGCGACGCCCTACAACGCCGACGGCGCTCCGGTAGAGGGCGGAGCCCACACCTACCCCGAAATGGCCGCCGCCGGGCTGTGGTCGACGCCGACCGACCTCGCGCGGTTTGCAATCGAGATCCAGCGCTCGCTGCGCGGCGACGCCAACCACGTGCTTTCCGCGACGATGACCAAGCAGATGCTGGTTGCCGGGCAGGGTAGTTACGGCTTGGGTCTCAAAATCGGTGGGTCGCCTGAGAATCCGTATTTTATGCACGAAGGGGTCGACGCAGGCTTCGAGAGCTTGCTCGTGGCCTATCAGCGTACCGGCGATGGCGCGGTGGTGATGACCGACGCGCAAGGTGGCCTGCTGCTGGCCTACGCGGTGGTGCGCAGTGTCGCCTCGGTCTACAGCTGGCCGGATTTTCATCCCGTTGTTCGCGCGGTCGTCAAGGTCGATCCCGGTGTCCTGGCGACTTATGTCGGCGTCTACGAACTCAGCCCGACAGTCTCCATCGCCATCACGCTGCAGAATGGGCAGCTCATGGAGCAGACTTCCAATCGGCGCAAATTTCCGCTCTTTGCAGAATCGCAGAGCAAGTTCTTCCTGAAAGTCGTCGATGCGCAGTTCGAGTTCTTTACAGGAGCCGATGACCAGGTCTCCCACTTGGTTCTTCACCAGAATGGCAACGACACGCGGGGGGAGCGAAAACGGTAGCTACGCGCCCTGGGCCGGGCTCGGGATGTTGCAGCGCAGCACCCGCCGCCGCTATAACCCGCGGCAAATCCCCAGCGCTGCAGGAGTTGCCCGCCCATGGCCGTCGAACGCACCTTGTCGATCATCAAGCCGGACGCGACGCGCCGGAATTTGACCGGCAAGATCAACGCCCGCTTCGAGGAGCGCGGCCTTCGCATCGTCGCGCAGCGGCGGCTCAAGCTCTCGCGCGACGAGGCCGAGCGGTTCTATGCCGTCCATCGCGAGCGGCCCTTCTTCAAGGACCTCGTCGCCTTCATGACCTCGGGACCGGTGGTGGTGCAGGTGCTCGAAGGCGAGAGCGCGGTGGCGCTCAACCGCGAGATCATGGGCGCGACCAACCCGGCCAGCGCGGCGCCCGGCACCATCCGCAAAGACTTCGCCGAATCGATCGAGGCGAACTCGGTGCATGGCTCGGATTCCGCGGAGAACGCCCGGACCGAGGTCGCGTTCTTCTTCTCCGAGAGCGAGATCTGCCCCTAGGAACCGGTCGCCTCAATGGGCGCGCGAGCGCGGCGGCAAGGCGCTCGCATGATGGTGGAGGAGGCGCCAGGCGCCATCCTCGGTGATGAACACATTGGTGGCGGCGAAATGATCGCCGGCGAACTCCTCCTCGCACAGCACCATCGCCATCGCGCCATAGACCAGCACGAGGCAGTCATGGCACGTAATCGGCGACCTTCCGCTATCGTTCAGGATGTCGTGCCAGCTCGCCATCACCGTGCTGCGCCCGGCGAGCGGGACCCAGCCGGGATGGGTGCAGGCCACCGGCGCCTTCCGCGCCCAGAGCCGATCCATCGCGGCGAGATCGCGAGCTGTGAAGGCGCGATAGAATTCGAGATTGGCGGCGAGGACCGCCTCTTTCTCGGACATGGCGCGGCGCTCCATCGATCGCTAGCGCGCTCATCATGCTGCACCGCCGCACGCATTGCCAGCGTCCTGGCGAAAAGCACGCCTTGATCAAGCAGAAGTGACGTTCCTCGCGAATGCCGCGAGCCCGATGCGGCTATGACGGCCCGCAACGCTTCAGCGCCGCGAGGCCCGCCAGCGTCGCGTCACGCTGGCGCAGGCGCGCGGCCGCGGCCTGGTCGTCGAGGCCGGCGAGGCTCTGGGCGATGCCGGCCCGCTCCGTCGCGATGGAATCGCACGTCATCACCGCATCCGCCTGCGTGGCGCTTTCCGACACGGTCGGATCGGGCTCGCCGCTCTCGGCGGCCGGAATGGCCGGGCGCATCGGCACGTCGATGCCGCCGCAGCCGCTCAGCGCCAGGAGCAGCGCCAGGGCGAGAGCACTCGCGGGTACTACTCTGCAAAGCTTCATCATTGTCGTCCAACCATCGCCGAGCGATCGGCGCGCGGCAACTTAACATCCTGTAAGGTCATGGGAATTGTCCATTCCCCAATGGCGCGGCGAAGCAGCGCGGCAGCGCCCGGCGCCGTTGCATACGGGGGGTCGCCGCCAAGGGGGATTGCCGGGACCCGCAAACTCCAATACCTCTCTGCCGCAACGATGTGAGGAGGAGGCCGCATGAGCCGCCGTACCGGCGCCCAGATCCTGGTCGACCAGCTCAAGATCCATGGCGCCGACACCGTCTTCGCGGTACCGGGCGAGAGCTATCTCGCCGTGCTCGATGCGCTTTACGACGCCAATTCCATTCGCCTCGTCACCTGCCGCCAGGAGGGCGGTGGGGCGATGATGGCGGATGCCTATGGCAAGCTCACCGGCGAGCCCGGCCTCTGCATGGTGACGCGCGGTCCCGGCGCCACCAATGCCAGCGCCGGGCTCCACGTGGCGATGCAGGATTCGACGCCGCTCATCCTCTTCATCGGCCAGATCGCGCGCAACACGGTCGAGCGCGAAGCCTTCCAGGAGATCGACTACCGCCGCATGTTCGGCCAGCTTGCCAAATGGGTGGCCGAGATCGACGACCCCCGCCGCATCCCCGAATTCCTGAGCCGCGCCTTTCACACCGCGACCAGCGGCCGTCCCGGCCCGGTGGTGCTGGCGCTGCCCGAGGACATGCTGACGGAGGTGGTCGAGGTGGCGGATGCGCAGCCCTATCGCCGCGTCGAGACCTGGCCGGGCGAGGCGCCGATGACGCGGCTCGCCGAGCTGCTCGCCGCCGCCAAGCGCCCCTTCCTGCTGCTCGGCGGCAGCGCCTGGGACGCGGAAGCGGTCGCCGCCATCGAGCACTTTGCCACCGCCAATGCGCTGCCGGTCGGCTGCGCCTTTCGCCGCCAGGACCGCTTCGACAACACCCATCCCTGCTATGCCGGCGATGTCGGCATCGGCATCAATCCCAAGCTGGCGCAGCGCATCAAGGAGTCGGATCTGCTGATCGCCGTCGGGCCGCGGCTCGGTGAGATGACGACCGGCGGCTATACGCTGCTCGACATTCCGACGCCGAAACAACCCTTGGTCCATGTCCACGCCGATCCCGAAGAGCTCGGCCGCGTCTACCAGGCGGTGCTGCCGATCAACGCCACGCCGCGCGCCTTCGCCCGCGCCGCGGCGGCCCTCAAACCGCTCGAAAACCCGCCCTGGGCGGCGGCCACCGCGGCGGCGCATCAGGATTATCTCGCCGCGCGCCGCCCGCCGCGCTCGCCGGGCGACATCCAGCTCGGCGAGATCATGCTGTGGCTCGACGAGCATCTGCCCGCCGATGCGATCTTCACCAACGGCGCCGGCAATTTCGCCACCTGGGTCCATCGCTTCCATCAATACCGCCGCTTCGGCTCGCAGCTGGCGCCGACCAGCGGCTCGATGGGCTACGGCTTTCCGGCCGCGGTGGCGGCGAAGATCGTCCATCCCGACCGCGCCGTCATCTGCGTTGCCGGCGATGGCGATTTCCTGATGACGGGGCAGGAGCTGGCGACCGCCGTCCATCGCCGGCTCGGCGTCATCGTGCTCCTCGTCAACAACGGCATGTACGGCACCATCCGCATGCATCAGGAGCGCCATCACCCCGGGCGGGTGATCGGCACGGATCTCCACAATCCCGATTTCGCTGCGCTGGCGCGCGCCTATGGCGCCTATGGCGAAGTCGTCGAGCGCACCGCCGATTTCCCCGCCGCTTTCGAGCGCGCCCGCGCCGCCGGCCTTCCCGCCATCCTCGAGCTGCGCATCGAT
>JASHUO010000053.1 GCA_030039975.1 Alphaproteobacteria bacterium | reverse complement strand
CTTCGGAGTGCGAGTTGTACGTACCCTAGCGCTTGCGCGGGCAAAGCAAAACTTGAGGTGGCGTTGACGCACCTTTGATGGACCATCGAGATCCCTGGCCGATGAGCCCGATGCAGCCCTACCGCGAATCGGCAACGGGCCGCAGCGGCTTAGCGTGGTGCTCGACTTCGCCTGCGGGTATCTCGCCGACGAAGCCGATGACGCCGGCGGCTGGCTCCGCCCAGTGCGCGAGCGCGACCGCCGCTTCATGGGTGGTCAAAGGCTCGGATCTCACCAAATACAATGACTTGCCGCTCTCTCCTCGCACCGAAGATACACTGGCCTGGACGCCAATCCGAGCCAGCCGCCGCTGCACCCGGGCGGCTCCTTCATGCTCGTGGTAGGCGCCGAACTGGACCCAAAAGCGCTTCTCGAGCGGGCCCATCTCGGGCGTCCCGCTATGGACGAGGGGGGTGATGCGAAGCGCGGCTTCGGCGCGACTCGCCGCCTCCTGCGCGGCGGCGAAATCGGCGAGCGGCGTCGAGCGCACGCGCAGCAAGGGGTGGCCTTGCCGGTCATGTGTCTTGACGATCACCGAGTCGAGGCCTTTCTCCGCAAGCCTCTGCTTCATCCGTTCGGCATAGCCGCTGCCGACGCCAAAGACGCCGTATTCGACCCAGTGCTCTTCTGCCGGTGCGGCAGAGGGCGCCGGCTCGTCGAGGGCGGGGGCAGCGGCCGGCGCAGGGGGAGGCGGCAGCGCCGCTGTCTGAATCGGGGCTGGCGCGCTCTGAGCGGGCGCCGACTCGGCCTTAGCCGGCGTTGGCGCGGCCGTGGGCGGCGGGGGCACCGTGTCGCCCGCTTGAGGTTCCAGCGCGGCTAAGGCGGTCGTGTCCGCCGGCGGCACTGCGGGTGGCGGCACGGTGGGCGCGGCTGCGGTCGACTCGGGCGGCGTGGGCGCGCGTGCGGGGAGCGGCGCAGTGGCTTGCGCGGCGGCCGACGAGACCGGCGGCGCGCTCGAGCTGTTGAGGAAAATGGCCGTGCCGATGCCGGACACGGTGACACCCAGCGCCACCAGCAGCAGCGCAGCGCCGACCAGCCGCGACCAAGCGGGCTTTCTGTCCACGAAGATACGTGATCTCGGCCGAAGCGTCTGCCGCGCCATGAATTCCCCCCCGGGCTGCGGTGGCGCGTCCGCGCATGTCAACCGCACCAGAAGCATATCACGCATCACGCGAATGTCACGATGTCGGAGAAGCGTTCGAGGCAAAATGACGATGACCGGTGGGCCGGGCAGGGCTCGGCGCCGGCGAGCCGCCTTACCAATTGACTCCATTTGTTACGGATAAGGCGGCGGACGAAAGAGTTTATGGCAGTGTCCGAGAGCAGGAGGCGAGCATGAGCGGGACGACTCGACAGCAAGCAAGCCGGGTGACGGCGATCTTCGAAAAGGCCGCGCTCGCCTTCAACCTGCCGCGGAATGCGACGCTCGAGGAACTCGCCACGGAGTTGGGCGCGCTGGGCGAGCGCTATGGCGGTCCGCCGCTCTACGTCGATGTTCGGCTGCCCGCCTAAAACCCTAAAATAAAAAGGGATTTCGCCGCGGTCCGGCGCCGGGCGAGCTGTCATTTTGGCATGCCAGAGACCGCCCGACAGGTGTTGCGGCGGCCGTCCCGATGGGGCACATTACGCCGCCGTGTCGGCAGTGGGCATTGAAGTCCCGAGCCCGCAGGCGGGGAGGCGCCATGAGTGCCAATTCAACAGGAACGCGTGAGCACGCACGCGTCCAGCGCATGCGGTCGTTGGCGCGGCGCTGTCGTGACCTGTCCGAGCAGACTGCCATTCCCGAGCTGACGCGCGAGCTCATCAGCATTGCCGACGCGCTCGACGACGAGGCCGAGCTGGTCGACGAGAGAGCAGGCGGCTGACCTGGCGGCTCCCCGGGGGAGCCGCCATGGAGGAGGAGCGCATTTGAATCCGACCGATATACGCGTACCCGACTACTTCCATAAGGTGGTGGATTGCCAGTGGGCGTGCCCGTCGCATACGCCGGTGCCGGAATACATCCGGCTGATCGCCGCGGGTCGCTACACCGACGCCTATATGGTCAATTGGAAATCGAACGTCTTTCCGGGGATTCTCGGCCGCACCTGCGACCGGCCCTGCGAGCCCGCGTGCCGGCGCGGCCGGGTCGAGAAGGAACCGGTGGCGATCTGCCGGCTGAAGCGCGTCGCCGCCGACAACAAGGACGATGTGCGCGGCCTGCTGCCCAAGATCCCGGCGCAGAAGAACGGCAAGCGGGTGGCGCTCGTCGGCGCGGGCCCGGCCTCGCTCACCGTGGCGCGCGATCTGATGCCGCTCGGTTATCACTGCGTCCTCTATGACGGCGACAAGCAAGCCGGCGGAATGATCCGCACCCAGATCCCGAAATTCCGCCTGCCGGAAGAGATCATCGACGAGGAAGTCGGCTACATCACCGAAATGGGTGTCGAGCTCAGACTGGGCCAGCGCATCGACAGCCTCAAGGCGCTGCTCGCCGAAGACTACGACG
>JASHUO010000564.1 GCA_030039975.1 Alphaproteobacteria bacterium | reverse complement strand
GTGAACGCGACGCGCACCGGTATCCGGCCGTGGAAGATCGACCGGACCAGGCCGGGCGCAACGCTCGCCATCAGCAGCACCAGGGCGAGGATGAAGGTCAGCAGGCCGGCAAGGCCGAGCACGCGCCGCCGCTCGCTCAGCAGGATCTCGCCGGCGAGGAGCCGCGGCAGGGCGCTATCGGCGCCGGAGGAGGGCTCGGTCATGGTCGCACCTGGGTCCACCGCCGACAGAATCAGATCATTCGGCCGAGGGCAACCCCGACCGGGGAAATCTGCGTCAGGGTAGATTTTGGCTGCTGAGCTGAGTCGGCGCCGAGAGTGGACGGAAGGCGCCGGTCGAGGCTACAACTCCGCCTCGCTAAAGATCAGCGCGCCGGGTTAGCTCAGCGGTAGAGCAGCGGTTTTGTAAACCGAAGGTCGGGGGTTCGATCCCCTCACCCGGCACCAGCCACATCGAAACGCCGAGGTCCTTCAAGAGCTGGTCGTCGACCTGCCTCAGCAGCTCCATGTCGATTTCATTCGTGTCGAACCCATCGGCGTATTGGCCGAGGCCGATCCCCTGCAGCCATTTCCCGACCTCGCTCATGCCGCGAGTGGCTCGAGCAACGCCTTGGCCCTCCGGATATCCGCCCGCGCCCCATGCGCGCCGCCGGCGGAACGACGGTCCACCGGCGTGCCGCTCTCAGAGGGTAGGCAGGCGCGAAAGGCTATTGCGGCAGATTTATGTTCCAGATCGACGCGTCGACCTTCCATTCCTTTCCGTCGTTCAGAAGAGTGGACAGAAAGCTTCCGGAGACGTCCATCTTGTTTCCGTCAGGCAGGTTGACGTTGCCCGAAAAGGTCCCGGATGCCCAGCCGCGATGACCGTCGACGCGGTGCGGCCCGCGCTGGATTTTCAGCGAGTTCCAAATTTTGACCGCTGCTTCAGCCCATTTCAGGATGCCGTCTTGACCGTGGATGGGGGTTGGCGTCCCGGCCGGCATGAGAACGGCGTCTTTCGAAAAGTTCGACGTCCATCCCTTGGCGTCGTGGGCGTTGGCTGTGCTCTCCCACTTGACGAATAACGGGCCGAACGGATCGGCGTGCCCCGGAGCCGGTGTTGAGGTCTCTACTTGGGTTTCCATTATCGTCCTCCCTGAGCCCCACATTGACCTTTGCAGCAGCGCTGCGTCGGAACCGAAGGTGCACGATCGCTGGCCGCTCCAGCGCCCAACCCCGATCTGGAGATCGCCGGTTCGCAGCCGGCTATGCGCCTTTCAGCGAAGCGGCCGCAAACGGGAGCGAGCGCAGCCGCTTCCCGGTCGCGGCGAAGACAGCGTTCGAGACCGCCGGAGCGAGTGCCGGCACGCCCGGCTCACCCACGCCGGTCGGAGCCTCCGACGACGGAACGATGTACACCTCGACTTGCGGCATGTCGGTGATCCGAAGCGGCTCGTAGTCGTGGAAGTTCGATTGGTCCACCTCGCCGTTGGTCAGCGTGATCTTGTCCCGGAGAGCGGCGCCGAGGGCATAGCCGATGCCGCCCTCCATCTGCGCCTTGATGACGTCCGGGTTGACCGCGATGCCGCAATCAACCGCGCACACCACCTTCTCGACTTTGATCGCGCCATCGTTGTCCACCGACACCTTCGCCGCTTGCGCCACGAAGCTGCGGAAGGATTCGTGGACCGCGATGCCGAGGCCCTTGCCTTGCGGCAGGTTGCTGCCCCATCCGGCCTTTTCGGCAGCGAGCCACAGCACGCCGGAATGACGTGGGTGACCCTTCAGGAGGGCGAGCCTGAACTCGACGGGGTCCTTGCCGGCGGCGTGCGCCAGTTCGTCGATCATGACTTCGACCACCTGCGCCGTATGCGTGTGGCCGACCGACCGCCACCAGAGGACCGGCACCGGCGCGTGCATCGGATGGACGCTGATCGCGACGTTCGAGATGGCGTAGGGCATGTCGGTGATGCCCTCCGCGGTCGTGCGATCGACGCCGTTCACGATCAGGCGAGACGCGAAGGGCGTTCCTTCCATGATCTGCTGCGCGACGATGTGATGGTCCCAGGCGACGATCGCCCCGTTACCGTCGAGGCCTGCGCGGACTTTGTGGTAGACCATGGGCCTGTAGTAGCCGCCTTTGATGTCGTCCTCGCGGGTCCACACATAGTGGACGGGCCGGCCGCCGCCCCACGCCTTTGCGATCGTCACCGCTTCGGCGATGTAATCGGCGGTGGGCGTCGCCCGTCGCCCGAACGAGCCTCCGGCGTAGAGCGTATGGATCTGGACCTGTTCCGGCTTGAGGCCAAGGATGGTCGCAACCACGTGCTGCTCCACCGTCTGGAACTGAGATCCGGTCCAGATCTCGCAGCCGCCCTCCTTGAGATCGACCACGCAGTTGAGCGGCTCCATGGGGGCGTGCGCCAGGTAGGGAAACTCGAACTCGGCCTCGACGACCTTGGCCGCCGACGCCAGCGCCCGCGCCGTATCGCCCTTCGCGAGGGCCGGCAGTCCGGGCTCTGTCGCGCGTTGCTTGTAGTCCGCGAGGATCTGCGCCGTGGACCGCGTCTCGGCTTTGGAGAAGTCCCACTCCACCTTGAGCGCGTCGCGGCCTTGCTTGGCGGCCCAAGTCGTCGTGCCGATTGCGGCCACGCCCATGGGTACCTGAACGACGCCGATGACGCCCTGAGCGGACTTGGCGGCACTCGCGTCGAAGGACGCCACGGTCGCCCCGAACTTGGGCGGCCGCGCCAGCATGGCATAGACCATGCCCGGGCGCTTGATGTCCATCGCGTAAACGGTCCTGCCGGTGATCTTGTCCGGCGTGTCCAAGCGCTTGACCTCCGGATTGCCGATCAGGCGGAAGTTTTTCGGGTCCTTCAAGGTGGGATTCTGGGGCACCGGCAGCTTGGCCGCGCTGGCCGCCAGAGCGCCGAAGCGCGTGGATTTTCCGGTCGGCGTGTGCTGGACGATGCCCTTGTCGATCGTGATTTCGGAGGGGACGACGGCCCAGTCGTGGGCGGCCGCCGCGGCGAGCATCTCCCGCGCCGCCGCCGCCGCCAAGCGCAGTTGCATCCACGAGTTCGCGATCGAGGTCGAGCCTCCCGTTCCCTGAATGCCGCCGAAGAACAGATTGCTGTAGATCTTGGCGTCGGCCGGGGCGAATTCAGCGCGCATTTGCGACCAGTCCGCGTTGAGCTCCTCGGCGACGATCGTGCTGAGCCCCGTCGTTACGCCCTGTCCCTTGTCGAGATGTTTGATGATCACCGTCACGCTGTCGTCGGGCGCAATCCTGATGAAGGCGTTGGGCATCGGCTGAAGCTTGGGCGCGCCCGCGCCCTGGGCCAGCCCCGGCTCCGGAAGGTAGGTGGCGATGACGAGGGCTGCGCCCGTGATGGCCGTGCCCCTTAGCATGTCGCGGCGGGTGAGGCGCGCCGCACGCCCTAGCGATGTTGCGAACATGGCTCAGGCCCTCATGATGGCGGCGGCTTCGTGGATGGCGGCGCGGATGCGCACGTAGGTCGCGCACCGACACACATTCCCGTTCATCGCGTCGTTTATGTCGGCGTCGGACGGGGAGCGGTTTTGGCTCAAAAGCGCGATCGCGCTCATGATCTGGCCCGATTGGCAGTAGCCGCACTGGACGACGTCGAGCTTCCTCCAGGCCGCGTGCACGGCGTCCGAAGCCTGGCCGGACACGCCCTCGATGGTGGTGATTTCGGAGGAACCCACCGCCGAAATCGGGATCGAGCAGGAGCGCGTCGGCTGCCCGTTGACATGGACCGTGCAAGCGCCGCAAAGGGCGGCCCCGCATCCGAACTTCGTTCCGGTCATTTCCAGAACGTCGCGTATGACCCAAAGCAAAGGCGTGTTCGGGTCGGTGTCGACGCGGCGCACCGCGCCGTTGATCCGCAATTCCATCATGAGCGTCCCTCCCTTCCAGGTGCATTATGCGGCGCGGCGCAGTCGGGCGGCCACGCAGGCTCCGAGAAAAATCCCGCCTAAAGCCGCTCTGCGGTGCAGGCGCATTGGCGCTAGCATCCGAAAGCTGCTTCGACGACTTGCGATGTCCTCGTTCCCAGCCGATACCACTTGGATCGGACCTCGCCCAT
>JASHUO010000563.1 GCA_030039975.1 Alphaproteobacteria bacterium | reverse complement strand
CTGCTGTTCCGGCTCGATTTTTTGCGTCGCTCGAACCTCCGCGACATGCTCATCGACCAGTACCGGCACCACGGCGGCATCCAAGGCGTCGTTCATGGCGTGCTGGGCATGCGCGGGTTTCGCGAGGACCCGGAACTGGCGCGGCGCTATAACGCGCTCGGCGACCTGCCCGAGGACACGCTCGGCTACGCGTTCTTTCGTCACTACCGCGACAACGGCTTCGCGCTGCCGGGTGAGCGGACCGGCTTCCCCGAAGCGGCGGTCTACCACGACATGACGCATGTCTTGTCGGGCTATGGCACCACTGTCGAGCAAGAGACCATGGTCGGCGGCTTTACCGCCGGCTACCGGAGGGTCAACCCGTTCTACGTGCTGCTGCTTCCGACCCTCAGCTTCAGCACTGGCGTCAACGTCACCGCGTCGAACCAGCCGCATGTAACGGCGACGTTGGCAAGCCCAGGGGTCGCCGCGGGCTTCATCCACGCGATCGAGCGCGGTGCGCGGGTCAACACCGACCTGTCCGCGAACTGGGATTATTGGCCATTGGTCGAGCTGCCCTTGGCCGAGGCGCGCGCTCGGCTCGACATTCCGCCGCTCGACACCGACTGACACGGCCGAAGGAGACGCAGATGAGCGGGCATGTCGCGATCGTCACCGGCGGGCTCAGCGGCCTCGGCCGGGCCATGGCCTTGGCGCTGGCGCGCGAGGGCGACCCTGTGCTCGCGGTCGGGCATATCGAGGCAGATGCCGAGCGGATGCGGCGCGAGATCGCGGCAACGCCGCTCGCCGAGCGGCTGCTGCCGCTTGTCGCCGATCTCCGCCGCCCGGCCGAATGCGACCGCGTCATCGACGCAGCGATGACGCGGTTCGGACGGCTGCATATCCTCGTCAACAACGCCGGCCTCACCTTCACCTATATCTGGCCCGATCTCTACCGCCGCGCTGAGCCGCCGAAATTCTGGGAGCTGGGCGACGAGATCGTGCAGAACGTGATGGACACGAACTATGTCGCCGCCGACCAGATGGCGCGCCGCGCGGCGCCGCTGCTGCTTAGGGAGGGCTGGGGCCGCATCATCAATGTCACCACCAAGCTCGACACGATGAACCGCGCGACGTCGGGACCCTACGGCGCGTCGAAAGCGGCCTTGGAGATGGCGACCGAGATCTGGGCACAGGGTCTCGCCGGCACCGGCGTCACCGTCAACATCCTCAATCCCGGCGCCGGGGCGCATACGCCAGGCATGGCGGTGGAGGCGAGCGCCGCCAGCCGCGCCGGCAAGCTGCCGCGCTTCGTCGAGCCGGAGGAGATGGTGGCGCCATTGCTGTGGCTGGTCTCGGCGGCGGCCGATCGCGTCCATGGCTACCGCTTCGACGCGCTCACCTGGGACCGGTCGCTGCCGCCGCAGCAGGCGGCGCGCAAGATCGCGCGCAAGGCCGGTTTCGCGCTGCACCCGCTCGACCCCGGCGTCGTCTAGGCGCGGTCCGTCGACAAATCGTCAGTCGGCAAAATAAGCTGCCGCCCGTTTCCTGCCCTGGCTTTGGAGTCGCTCCGCGCTCTCGCGGCACATCATCGCGAGCTCCTTGAGGATCTGGGCGGCCATCGGGTCGTCCGTCCACGCCGCTCGCGTCGCAAATTCGGACGCCCGGTCCTGTAGGTATTGCGTGCAGTTCATGCAGGCCTCCTGCATCGCGCAATAGGCAGCTCGGGTAAACTACACCTTTTCAGTGTCAGAAGCATGTCAATTCCGAAGGGCCTTCCTCGGGTCAACCCTGCAGTCGCTGGGCAGAGGTGCAACTCGCGCGAGCACTGAGCGGCGCTAGGGATAGCGGACCCTATGGGCCGTCGCGGACGGCGCGAGAACCGGCTGACGCCAGGCGAGACGAAGCTTCTTCCAGACCCAACCAGAGAGGCTGCAGAACAGCCCGACAAGCGTCAGCACCACCGCCAGAACGATTGGGGTCGGCGCGCTGACGAGCAAGATGGCGATGTAGTTGGGGCCAGCGCTCCCCGGAACCGCCGCGGGCGTGTGGTCGACGAGCCAGAAGCAGGCGATGTCGACCAGAACCGACAGCACGGTGAGCTTTACCCAGAGGCGGAAGAGGCACTGCTTTACGCTCATTCTGCCTTCCCCGTCATCGATATCACTCGTTCGCTCTCGCTGCGCCAGCCACACACCTGCCATCAGCGAGTGCCTCAGTCGCACAATCACAAGGATTGATCGGCATCGCGCCGCCCGCAATGCGATCAAACCCGGAGCGTCCCGTCGGGAAAACCTGTACTCCCGAAACCGGCCCCACCGTGGCGCGAATGGCGGCGCGGACCCGGCTCGTCACGCTGCTGTCATCTGGAAGGTCCCACGTGCTGTCCTCGGGCGTCGCCGGTACCATGGCGGCGAACCGCTCCGGCCTGCAACGCGGGACGATCCTCAATATGGTCATGGCCTGGGTGCTGACGCTCCCGGCCGCGATCATGTTGTCGGCGGCGCTCTTCTTTATCATCCGCCATACCTTCTGAGCGCACCGCCGGGCGCGTTCCTTCTCGCGCGCGGCGCATCGCTCCGCGCGCAACGGCGCTTTCGCCGACTTTCGCGCTGGCGTACTTGCACACCTGAAAAAACACTGTGATTCCTGTGTCTCTCCCGCCTTCCCCGCCAAAGCGGGGACCCAGAGCCATACGCACAGTTCATCGGGGCTGAACCTCCTGGATGCCCGCTTTTCGCGG
>JASHUO010000562.1 GCA_030039975.1 Alphaproteobacteria bacterium | reverse complement strand
TTCACGCCGATGGGGCAGTTCGACGTGGTGTTCTGCCGCAACGTGCTGATCTATTTCGACCAGCCGACCAAGACGACGGTGCTGGACCGCGTCGCGCGCATGCTGCCGCCCGACGGCTTCCTCTATCTCGGCGGCGCCGAAACGGTGATCGGCATCACCGACAAGTTCCAGTCGCAAGCCGAGCAGCGCGGCATCTACACGCCGGTGATCTCACCCTCCGCGATGGCGCAGAAGCTCGCGGCCGGCGCGGGGTGACTCGCTGAAATTCCCCGCCCCCCTTGAGGGCAGGGCAATCGCATTTGTCGTCGCGCCTGTGGCAGAGAAAGACTCACCACGGAGGCACGGAGATCACAGAGAAGGGAAGAACGGCGCGCGTCGCGCGCCAAATACTTATTCTCCGTGCCCTCCGTGCCTCCGTGGTGAGTCTATAACGGATAGCCCTGCCCTGACGGGAGAGAGGGAAAGCGGGGAGGGGTTGGAATCGCCATTTGCTTAGTTCTCGAGCACAATGCGCGAGACTTCGCGCATATCACGTACGAGCGAAAGGGCGTTTTCCCGAGGGAGCGTGTCGTGCTCAAAGACATGTCCCGCCAGCGTCATGTCGACGGTGTTGCCGTCCGTTGACAATGGCAGGCTCACGCGCTTCACCAGCATGGGGGCCGCCCCTCTGTCGAGCGTGAGGACGTTTTCCGTGTACATCGCGCGCCGGAGCGTCGCCATCTCGCTGTAGACGCCGATGATATAGGCTCGATAGCCGGCGGTTTCGGGCAACACCTCATCGATGAAGCAGCCGGTCGGCTCCTGACCCGAACCACGCCAGAACACATCGCCGACGCGGCGATAGCGGAAACGCGGCAGGCCGTGCTGCCAAAGAACATCGAGAAGCATGGTGTGCGGCCAGATCTCGGCCGGAATCTCCAGCGGGTCGATGTCGGCGCGTGAAGGCATCGATCGTCCGTTCCGCTGGCTCGTCCAATAGCGGTAAAGCTTGTCCAACCGATGATCGGCAACAATGTGCATGGGCGCTTCGGCGAGCAGTACGCTAGCGCCCGGGGTGAAAGAGCTGATCGATCAGCGCAAGCAGGTCGCGGCGGCCAAAAGGCTTGGGCAGCACCGCGTCAGCGCCGAGCTTCTGAGCCGCCGTCAGGTACCCGTCGCCCTGTGTTGCACCGCCCGACATTGCGATGATCTTTGTATTGCCCTTGGTTCGACGGATGTCTCGGATCGTCTCGATTCCCTCTTTATTGGGCATGAAGAGGTCGGTTATGACGACATCGGGACGATGCCGGGTGAAGAGCGTCAATCCGGCTTCTCCATCCTCCGCCTCGATAACGGAATGACTGGTTTGGGCCAACATACGGCGCACCAGATCGCGCATGACCACGGCATCATCAATAACGAGCACAAGCGCCATCGGTTAGGAACCTCCGCGATAACAGTCTGCGTCGCTGGTCAAGGCAAGAAGTCGTCCTTTCAGGCTTGCGCAGCGAGAGGGAGACGCGCGTCGTCCACCTCGTCCACGCGCAGCGCCGGGCAGAAGGCCCTGATGCACCGCATCAACGCGTCCCTGTCGATCGGCTTCAGCAGATGGGCGTCGGCGCCGAAGGCGCGCCCTTTGACGAAGTCGTCATCGACCGTCAGTAGAATCACTTTTATCGAGCAGAGCTGCCGATCCTGGCGGATGAGCCGCAGAGCCTGCCAGCCATCGGATTGCTGCATTCTGATGTCAAGAATGATCGCCGCCGGCACGTGCTCGCGCGCGCGGGCGATACCGTCGGCCACGCTGCGACAAAGCACCGACGCGATCCCCTCTTTTGACAGGATCCGTTCAATCAAGTCGAGCGCCGACGGATCATCGTCGACGACGAGGATCGAATTCTCGACATGGCCGATATCCCATACGCCGTTGCGCGGGGCCTCCGGCAGAGCGGTGATGGTCGCGCTACGCGTCAGACGCGCGGGGACGCGGATCGTGAAGCAGGAACCGCGGCTCGGTTCGCTCTCAACGGTAAGGTCGCCCCCCATCAGACGGCAGTACCGGTGGCTGAGCGCCAGTCCCAATCCGGGATTTTCGTCGTACTTGCTCGGCGTCTCGCTGGTGTGACTGCCGAAGCTGTCCAGCATCGCCGCCATCCGGTCAGGGCCGATGACGCGACCGGTGTCAGCGATGGCGATGACGATCTGGTCGCCGTTGTTCGACGCCGTCAGTGTGACCCACCCGGCCCTCGCGGACTTGACGGCATTGCTCATCAAATTGTCGATGACGCGCCGCAGCTTTTGCGCGTCGTTGACGACGGCGCCGAGCTCCGTTGCATGGCGCAAAGTGAAATCGACATCGTTCTCCAAAGCGGGCTTTTCCCAGTCCATGGCCACGGACGCCAGAAATGCGGCGAGGTCGAATTCCTCCGCATGAAGGTCGGTCTTATGAGCCTCGAGCTTGGAAAGATCGAGAAGATCGTTGATCAGACCCAGGAGCGTCTTACCGCCGCCGTGGATGCGTTTCAGATCCCTGACCTTGGAGTCGGTGTCGTCCAACTCCTCCATCAGCATCTCGCTGTAGCCCAGGATGGCGCTCAATGGCGTCCTGAGCTCGTGACTCATCTTGGCCAGGAATTCTGATTTCGCGCGCGTCGCCCGTTCGGCCTCTTCGGTCGCCACGCGCAGCTCGCGGGTGGTCGCGAGGTGGCGCTGAATCTCAAGTTCCAGCTCCGACTGCGACGACACGATATTCGCGTAATAGAGCGCCATCATCGAGACATAGATGCCGGCACAGAAGGTCGACACCATCCCGAGACCGGTGAGTTCGCTCAGCGGGATGGTGCTGTTGTTGAAGCC
>JASHUO010000561.1 GCA_030039975.1 Alphaproteobacteria bacterium | reverse complement strand
TTGATCTGGGCGATACCGCCGCCGGAGCCGATCGCCTGATAGTTGACCGCGACACCGGTCGCCTTCTGGTAGTCCGCCGACCATTTGGCGAGCACGGGATAGATCGCCGTGCCACCTGCGCCGTTGACGTCCCTGGCGTAGGACGCGGTCGCTGTCAGCGCCGCTGCAATCGCCAGCAAGCTGATAGCCAGTCGCTTCCCCCGCCCCTAACACACCCAGGCGCCCTCCATGGGCGCGTCCAGCGCCGCGCCCAGTCCCGCTAAAGTGGACGGGGCTCTTCTGTCGTCGGGTGTGGCGCGACTTCACGTCGCGCCACTCGCCCTTGGTAATATTATTGTTTCGGCTCTGACGAACCCGACATGGAGGTCATCTGATAACTCCAGTCGGTCGTGCAGGCGAACTGGCCATCGCCATTCAGCGCCTGGCATTTGAATGGCGCCGTCCCCTCGATGCCGGCGAATTTTCCGGTTCCGCCCTGGATAGTCTGGTCACCGGTGAGCGCGCCTGACTTCATGTCGCCCTTCCCGGACCAGCGGGTGAAAATCTTATCACCGCTGGCGTCGCTCCACGTGCATTCGCCATTGTTGGAGAGCTCGCCGCCAACGGCCTCCGAAAAGTATGGGCAGATCGCGGTTCCCATGTTCAGCAGCCCACGGCCAGCATCGTTGAAGACGACGCCCCACACGGTACCTGAACCTATCGTGTGATCGTCGGTAATCTTCGTGACCGTTCCGATGTCCTTGAAGCCGGCATGGGTGCGGAAGTTGCCCAGGGTCTTCTCCTGTGCGATGGCCGGCAACGCGGACGGCAGCTTCACCGGAATGGCACGGATCGGTGGTCCCGGCTTCTTGCTCAGCTCGGGATCAAGCATGTACCGCAGCGGGTCGTCGAGCACATAGGCCACATCGCCGACCTGGACAAGGGAGACCGGCCCGTCGAACCCGCCCTGTACGGTCTCGATCTTAGCGGTGTCGCCGGAGACTTTGATCAGGTCGAGCGTACCAACCTTTTCACCCTCGACCATGATCAGGGAGCTCGGCCCAAACCGGCGAAGACCATCGGAATGATAGAGCTTGCGCGAGGTGTCGAGCTTGGTGATCGCACCCGCGCTCCCGTCGGGCTTGACCTCAATGCGATACAGCCCGTCGCCCTCGAAAATGTTGGCGTAGATATTGCCATCGGCGAGGATCGCGATACCGTCAAGCTGCGGGCCTTTGACGTCCCAGCGCGGGTCCGTAGCCCAGGTCTCGAGCGCCGACGCTCCCTTCTTTAGCCGGAGGATGCGGCCGGAGAGCGTATCCGTGACGTAAACGGTGCCATCGTCGGCGACGACCATGTCGTTGCACAGCGGCGTCTGTCCGGCAATGGTGCCGGGCGGCATGTCGTAGCTTGCCTTGGGCGCGCCAGTCTTGAGGTCGAACGTCTTCAGCGCCCCAGGCTTCGTCCCTGTGGGTACGACTACGCCGAAAGCGGACGCGTCGACTGAGCACGCGTAAAGCGTGTTAGATTTCTCGTCAGCGAGTACGCCGAGGACCGACAATAGTCCATTGGTTCCTGGCTTGATCCACTCGCTCGCCTCCGTCGCGCCGGGCGCGGCACGGCTGATGTGGCCGCCGGCAAAGCTGCTGAAGATCAGTGCGCCGTCCGATGTTGCCGTGATGCTTTCCGGGAAGTCGTGAGAAAACGGCACCACCACAGCTTCCGCGGCCAGCAGCGGTGCGGGCAAACATACGCTCAATGCTAGCGCGCTCAGGGTGAGCACAATATCACGAGGCCGGCAGGATCGATGCGCGCGTGCAACCGCATTGTAAGTCATGGCGTCCCTCCCGATTCTAGCGCCGGTCCCGCGGCGCGGGGCGCGCGGCATTATTATTTAGCAAGTGTATTCGTTATATGTCGGCGGATACACCGCATCAAGCACTCAAATGTTGGCATGGAATATCGGACCGTGCAAAACAAGATAGAGTGGGCGTGCAATTCACTCTGCGCATCGACAACCGCGATCGCAGGGGCGTGTACCAGAGCAAACTTGCGGTAGAGCCCACCGCCTCAGGAGCGGCGCTACAACAAATCGGCAAATGGTGGCGGCAATCTGCTGCTTGGTCGAGCGCGCCATCGGCTCAGCCGTCCGCGCGCTTACGTAGATTTTACGGTATTAGGCTCAGCCTTTGCCAAGCCCAACGCGAAAGCTCCCAGCTGGTCGGCGATGACCTGGCGCTTGCCGTTATCGGCACTGGCCCGCTCCTTTGCGACGGAGTAGGCTTTTACCCCTTCGCGCGCCGTATCATGTCTGCAGACATGCCGCGGGGAGTGCAAACCGGGAGGCGTTCCATGCGCGTTCGCCGAATGGCGCTTTGGGTCGCGTTCGCCGCGGGACTCGCCGCTTTGCCGGTCTCGGCGGCGCGGGCGCAATACTATGATCCCTACTACGCGCCCTGCGCGTTTCCGTTGGCTTGGCCGTTCTGTGTGGCGAGCGCCGTTGTCGGCACCGCCGCGACGATCGCGACCGCGCCGTTCTGGGCGCTGGCCGGCGTCCCACCCTACGGGTATTACGGGCCGGCCTATTACCCGGCGCCGGCCGCGGCATATTACCCGCCGGCCTATGCGACCTATGCGCCGCCGCCGACCGCGGCGCCGCAAGCGGCGCCGGGGCCGCCCACGCCGCTGACGCCGCCGCCTCCGGGGACTCATCCGCCCGCAAGCTATGCTCCGCCTGGGGTGCAGGACGTCTATTACTTCTGCCCGGCCAGCAAGACCTACTATCCCTATGTGGCGCACTGCGCCGTCGCGTGGCGGCGGGTGCCAACCACGCCCCCACGGTCCTAGCCGCGAAAAGGCGGGCTACGGAGACGCCAGAAACTCCAGAACGATGGCGCTGAAACGCACGGGGTCGTCATAGAACATGAAGTGGGTGGCGTTGGGGATGATCGCCGTGCGGGCGCCTGCGACATGCGAGGCAAGCGCGCCGAGAACGATGGGCAACGAGCCTGGCGTATCCGCGCCGCCGATGAACAGCGTCGGCACGCGGATCTGTTCGGCATCGGCGCGTGTGTAGGGCGGGCGCTGCTCGTTGCTCTGGCCGAGCAGCGTGCGCGCATTGTCGCGAAACTCTTGCTGCGCGGTCGGCGGGAAGCGCTTCCAGGCGCCCGGGCTCATAATGGCGTCGATCGCGGCCTCCAGGCCGCCATCGATGTCGCCGGCCGCGATCTTCTCGACGGCTGCGGCCATGCGCGATTTGAGGGACGGCAGAGAGCCGGCCGGCGCGAGAGAGGCGTCGAGATCGCCGCCGGGCTCGGCCAATATGAGACGGCGCAGCAGGTCCGGGCGGCGTTGCGCGACGCGAAAGGCGATGTGCCCGCCGCGCGAGTGGCCCAGGAGGTCCACCTTGCCGCCCAAGGCGTCCAGGAACGCGATAACGTCGTCGACGTGCTGGGCGATCGTGTAGTCCTTGCCGACGCCGTCCCAATGCTCCGGAAAGAAGTGCCGGAGGCTCAGGGCCATGATACGGCACCGGCGCGAGAGCGGCCCGAGCACGGGGCCCCAGGTGCGGAAATCGCCGAGCGAGCCGTGGATGCAGACGAGCGGATCGCCCTGCCCCAGCTCGATATAGGCCATGTCATAGCCATTGACGCGCTGATGCAACATGGCCGCCCCCTCCCCCTTCGGCCGAATGCCGAGGCTGGCCCAGTATGCCATGCGGCTTGGTCGGATGCCCGGATCGCTACTGGCGGATCGTCGGGCGAGCGCTCAGCGAAGGACCGGCTCCTCCAGCCGCGTCATCGCCTCGCGGTCGCATTCCTCGGCGAGCGCGTCGAGCTGCCGGGCCACGGCCCACGGCATCGGTCCATCCGCCAATTGGCGGTAGTGCTCGGCGCGCTTGCGCAGTTCGACGATGTGCTGGTCTGAGGCGTCGCGCATCGGCTCGGGTCCCCTTTATGACGTGGCGGGGAGGCTAACAGCGGTGGATCGGTGCAGGGTTTGACGCCGATCACACCCTCGCTCCTTGCCCCAGCATTGACACACCCGAGCGCGGCGCGCTTGCCCTCAGGCGGCGAGCTGCCGCTGCATCGCTGAGAACAGCGCGCGTCGAACATCGGCGGCTTGCACCCCGTCGCTGCCCATCAGCAGGTGAACGATCGGATCCGCCAACATATCGTCCACCGAGGGTTCCTCGTTGCAGCCGCAGCGCAGGACGGTCTCGGCGAATGTTGATTGCGTGTACATGGTCCCCTCCGTCT
>JASHUO010000052.1 GCA_030039975.1 Alphaproteobacteria bacterium | reverse complement strand
GATGGAGAGCATCCTCAAAGGCGCGAACAAGGTGATCCTCGACAAGGCGGCGACGCAGGCGGGGGTGGTGCCCTACCTGCCGCTGCCGGCCTTGAAGCCGCCTTCGGCGGCGCGTGCGGCCGCGCCACAGCCGGCACAGCGGTGAGGCAGCCATGAATCTCCGTCTCGCCGTCGGCGCCGCGATCGTCATCGTGCTGGCGTTCGCCGCTCTCACCATGCCCTTCATCGTCAACCAGACCGAGCAGGCGATCGTGCTCAAGTTCGGCAATCCGGTCCGCGTCATTGCCGCTCCCGGACTCTACGCGAAGCTGCCCTACGAGAGTGTCGTCGACTACGACAATCGCGTGCTCGATTTCGACCTGCCGGCGGCGCGGGTTACCGCCGCCGACCAGAAGCCGATGATCGTCGACGCCTATTCGCGCTTCCGCATCGCCAATCCGCTGCTCTTCTATCAGACCGTCGGCAGCGAGCAGGTGGCGCGCACCCGGCTCACGCCGATCCTGAGCGGCGCCATCCGCAACATCATCAGCACCGTCGCCCTGGCCGATGTCGTCTCCCTCAAGCGCGAAGAGACGATGCGGCGGATCCGCGAGCAGGTGAACGACCAGACCAAGGGCTTCGGCATCTCGATCACCGATGTGCGGCTGCGCCGCGTCGATTTGCCCGAGGCGAACAGCCAGGCGATCTATGCGCGGATGAAGTCCGACCGCGAACGCGAAGCGACGCAGTACCGCGCCGAGGGCGACCAGCAAGCCGCCGAGATCCGCGCCGATGCCGACCGGCAGCGCACCGAGATCCTCGCCGATGCGCAGAAGCAGGCACAGATCCTGCGCGGCGAGGGCGATGCCGACAGCATCAAGATCTATGCCGACGCTTTCGGCAAGGATAAGGAGTTCTTCGCCTTCTACCGCTCGCTCGAGGCTTACCGCAACGCGCTCTCGGGCCACGACACGACTTTCCTGCTGTCGCCCAACGATCCCTTTTTCCGCTATTTCGAAGCGCCGCCCAAGGAAGGCGCCGGGGCTGCCGGCGCTCCGGCGCAACGCTGAGGAGCCTGATGAAGGACTTTGCCACCGCGCTCGCTCTCGTCTTCGTGATCGAGGGCATCCTCTACTCCGCCTTTCCCGAAGGCATGAAGCGGATGGTCGCCCAGGTCGGGCTGCTGCCGGCCTCGGCGCTGCGCGTCACCGGGCTGCTCGCCGCTTGTCTCGGGGTCGCCGCCGTCTGGCTGATCCGCCATCACTGAGCGCCGGTGACCCGGGGTCGATGCTAAGCGCCTCAATTTGACCGCATTCCTGCCCTCTCTTCGGCGGCTAGCCGAGCCGGCGGCGGCGGCGGCGGGAAGTTGCTGGTTTATCGCGGCGTTCTCCCGTAAAATCCGCCCTTCCCCTTGCTGTCCTAGGGAGTTGCTTTCGTGAGTCGACTGAATAGTCGGATGCAAGGCCGGCGCGCCATTGCGCTTACGCTGATGCTCTTCGTCGCCCTGCTGCTGCCGGCGGGCGTTACCCTGGCCAGACCGGCGCCGGATGGATTTGCCGACCTTGCCGCCAAACTGCTGCCGGCGGTGGTCAACATCTCGACGACGCAGACGATCAAAAGCGATAAGACGGGCGGCGGTTCGGACATGCCGCAATTTCCGCCGGGCTCGCCCTTCGAGGAGTTCTTCAAGGACTTCCTCAACAAGAACAAACCCGAGGCGCAGCCGCGCCGCGCCACGTCGCTGGGCTCGGGCTTCATCATCGATCCCTCGGGCTTGGTGGTGACCAACAACCACGTCATCGCCGATGCCGACGAGATCACGGTGACGCTCCAGGACGACACCAACTTCAAGGCCGAGGTGGTGGGGCGCGACACCAAGGTCGATCTCGCCCTGCTGCGCATCAAGTCGACCAAGCCGCTGCCGGCGCTCAAATTCGGCGACAGCGACGGCACCCGCGTCGGCGATTGGGTGCTGGCGATCGGCAACCCCTTCGGCCTCGGTGGCACCGTGACGGCGGGCATCCTTTCCGCCCGCGCGCGCGAGATCAATGCCGGCCCCTATGACGATTTCCTGCAGACCGACGCGCCGATCAACCGCGGCAACTCGGGCGGGCCGATGTTCAACATGAACGGCGAGGTGATCGGCATCAACACCGCGATCTACTCGCCCTCGGGTGGCTCGATTGGCATCGGCTTTGCCATTCCCTCGAACCTGGCGAGACCGGTGGTTGAGCAACTGCGCCAATACGGCCATGTGCGGCGCGGCTGGCTCGGCGTCAACATTCAGAGCGTCACCGACGAGATCGCCGAGAGCCTTGGCCTCGACAAGCCCAAGGGTGCGCTCATCGCCAGCGTGCGCGACGGCGGTCCGGCGCAGGTCGCGGGCATCCAGCCGGGCGACGTGGTGCTGACCTTCGACGGCAAGGAGGTCACCGACATGCACCGCTTGCCGCGGCTCGTTGCGGAGACGCCGATCGACAAGACGGTCAAGGTCTCGGTGTGGCGCAAGCGCAAGGAGCTCACCTTCGACGTCAAGGTCGGCGAGCTCAAGGAAGACGAGCAGCAGGCGGCGCTTACGCCGAATAAGCAGCAGCCCCCGGCAGAGCCGCCCGGCACGGTCAAGACGCTCGGCCTCTCCCTCGCCAATATGACGCCGGAGCTGCGCGAGCGCTTCTCGCTGCCCGAAGATTCCGCC
>JASHUO010000560.1 GCA_030039975.1 Alphaproteobacteria bacterium | reverse complement strand
GCACCGCCTTCAGCGACAGCTCGGTCTGGGTGGCGATGTCGCCCTTGGCGAAAGTGCCGGTGGCGAGGTTCATCGGCGGCAGGCCGGAGACGAAGACGAAACCGTTGGCCTTGATCACCGGCGACAGCGGCACACCCGCCTTGCGGATGCCCTCGGAGATGCCGGGCACTTCGATCACCGTTCGATCCATGCTGCGTTCTCCTGCGTCTGGGTGTGCGCCGCGCGACATCATGCAAGCGCCTGTCGCCGCATCGCACGAGAGCGCTTATAAAGCAGGTCGGGATCGCATTCGCCATGGCCTGGGCAGAAATTGTCCCAAAATTCCGTCAACGGAAAACGGTCCCGCTCCCCCAAAGCACAGCGCGATAAGCCCCGCGATATAGAGGAGGTCGGTCTCGTAACCGGGCTGCCCAAAATGGGCGCCGGCCGCATCAAAGGAAAGGAGCTTGATCGAGCTAAAGCCGTTCGGAAGATGAACCGTGAAGATGGCGACCAGCAGGACGATGACCATCGGAATGGTCGCAAGCGGAACAAGCGCGCCAAGGAGGATGAGAAGTCCGCCGATGATCTCGACGATGATTGTCGCCCAGCCAAGCAGGACGTCGAAGGGAATGCCCATGGCGTGCAGCACGTTGATGAAATCCTCCGGGCCGCGGGCGAGCTTCGCATAACCATGTTGCATGAAGCCAAACCCGATGATTGCTCGAAGCGGAAGGGCGTACCACGCCGCGGGAACCGGGAGAGGAGAGATCGCCAGCCGGCTGATGCGGTGTAACAGGTTCATAGGGATACCTTCGTTGACCTAAGTGGTTTGTTACACGGCAGCGCGAGAACCGCCGCCGTTGAGCCTTTGCGGGCTCTTCGAACTTTTCGGCCCTGGCCGAGCGTCAGTTACAGCGCAGGGATCACGATCGATCTCATCTTCGTGAACCGCTTCCCTATTCGACGATGCGTCCGAGCGTGCCGCGAAATGTTATAAGCTGTTGTTCGCAAGCGGGTTATGGAGGCCCAACATGCCTGCGCCGAAGTTCCGAGCGATCGCGTTCGATCTGCTGACGGCGCTCGTCGACTCCTGGTCGCTATGGATCGATGTGGTGGGTCACGAAGAGCTGGGAAGAAGATGGCGCTCGACGTCGCTGCGGATCGTCACGTCGACGGGAACATATCAACCCTATGAGCTCATCGTTCGGCAAGCCGCGGTCGAAGTCGGCCTTCCGCCGGATCGCGCGGACGCGCTGCTCTCGCGCTGGGGGGAACTTCGCCCTTGGCCTGAAGCGCCGGAGGTCCTGAGGAGTTTGCAGGAACGCCGGCTCGCGGTTGTCACGAACTGTTCGCAGCGGTTGGCCGAACGGGCGGCGAGGGCGACGGGCGGGCGTTTTGAAATTGTCATGAGCGCCGAACGCGCCGGAGCGTACAAGACTGATCCTCGCGCTTATCTCGCGGCGGTCACGGCGCTTGGCCTCGCGCCCGAGGAAATCCTCTTCGTCGCCGGTTCGGCGCACGATGTCCCCGGGGCTGGCCAGGTCGGGATGAAGGTTTACTGGTCGAACCGGCAGCGCCTTCCGGTTCCGGACGGAGCGCCCATGCCGCTTGTCGATGCCCCCGATCTCAACCGACTTCCGGAACTGCTCCAGCAGTCTGGCTAGGTCTAATGGGTCGCCAACCCATGAAACGAATGTACCAGCGAACGAAATGAAAGCCCCTCCCCCCTTGAGGGGGAGGGAAGGGAGGGGGGTGGCCGCAGACTCCGCTATCCAGCAGCGCTGCCGCCGGGCAAATCGTCGAGCGGCTCAGGGACGAAGCCGTGCTGGATCTGTGCAGACCTCCACCTCTCCATCGCCCTCAAGGGGTGAGGGAGTTTTATCAAACCTGGTGCAGCAACAGGATGCCGGCGGCGATCAAGGCAATGCCGGCGATCTGCGCCCAGCCCAACGGCTCGCCCCAGGCGCGATGCGCGATGATGGCGACCGCGACATAGCTGAGCGAGACGGTGGGATAGGCGAGGCTGACCGGGATCTTCTTGATCGCGGCGATATAGAAGAGCGCCGCGAGGGCATAGGCGACGAGGCCCATCAGCGTGTAGCGATCGAAGAGCTGGGCGAGGACGTCGCCGGTGCGTGTCGAACCGGTCTTGAGCAGCACTTGCCCGCCGACACCGAGCACGATGCCGGCGAGGAGCGACGCGTAATAAGGGAGCAGCGCGGGCATCAGCGCCGCATCATCAGGCCGCTCGGCCTGTCCTCCGGTGCGCGCAGCGGTTCCGCGATCTCGCTCTTCACCACCTGCTTGACGATCGATTGCGGCTTGCGGTTGGCGGTGAGATAGAGCCGGCCGAGATACTCGCCGATGAGTCCCAGCATGGTGAGCTGCACGCCCGACAGCAGCAGCACGGCGACCGAGATCGACGCCCAGCCGGGCGGCGTCGCGGCGAACAGCGCGTCGAGTATGACCCAGACCGTGCCGGCGAGGCCGCAGCCGCCGAGCAGGAAGCCGCCGAAGGTGGCGAGGCGGAGCGGCATTACCGAGAAATTGACGAACATGTTGAGCCAGAGCCGCACCAGCCGCCGGAAGGTGTAGTTGCTGCCGCCATGAGCGCGCGGCAGGTGCTGCACCTCGAGGCTGCCGATCGACTGCGTCACCTGCAGGATGAGCCCGTCGACATAGGGGAACGGGCCCTCGTAGCGCGTGATCTCGCGCGCGACGAAGGCGCTGATGCAGCGGAAGCTCGAGAGATAGAGCCCCTTGGGCTTGTCGAGCAGCAGATCGGCGACGCGATTGGTGAAGCGGCTGCCGAGATTGCGCCAGGAGGCATGCTCTTTCTGCGCATAGAAGGTGTAGACGACCTCCGTGCCGCTGCTCTGGGCGTAGCCGAGCAGCCGCAGCACCTCGGAGGGTGGATTCTGCAGGTCATCGTCCATGGTGATGATATGCGCGCCGCGCGCGTGGCGCAGCCCGGCCATGACGGCATTGTGCTCGCCGAAATTGCGCGACAGGTCGACCAAGGTCATCGGCAGCTTGGCGCGGGCGACGAGATCGCGGCAGATGGCGAGGCTGTCGTCCGGGCTGCAGTCGTTGACCAGCACGATCTCGTGGCCGCCCGGCACGGTGAGCGTCTCCAGTGCCGCCACCAGCTCGCGGATGCTGCCCGCGCCGTTGTAGACGGGAATGACGATGCTGAGCGCCGGCGCGGATGGGGTCATGGCTTCACCGCCGTTGTTAAGATCGAGCCGCCGAAGGGCAGGGTGAGGCCGGCGGCGAAGAGGCGCCGCTCAAGCGCCAGCACGGCGCAGAAGCTGCGTTCCACCGGCACAGGGCCGGGCGCTACCTCGCTGGCTCTGCTGCTGCGGCGCCACAGCTTCCGCCGCAGCAGCATGAGCGGAAACAGCAGGCTGTTCCAGTAGCGCATGCGCACGCGCTCGAAGCCCACCCCGCCGAGCAACCGGCGCAGCTCATCCGTGGCATAGCGCCGCGCATTGTCGACGGCGGCGTCATGCGCGGAATAGAGCCAGCGATAGGCCGGCAGGTTGAGCGCGAGCAGCCCGCCCGGCCGCAAGCAGCGGCGCAGCTCGGTCAGGGCGCGTCGCTCATCGACGCCGCGATGGCAAAGCACATCGGCGCTGACGGCGGCGTCGAACGCGCCATCGGCAAAAGGCAGGCGATCGATCGAGCCGATCGCAAGGATGCCGCCGCCTTTCGCCTGCGCGCGGCGCGTGGCGCCGGCATCGAGATCGAGGCCGAACACCGTGGCGTCGGGAAATGCGGCGGCGAGGCGCTTCATGAATCCGCCCGTGCCGCAGCCGGCATCGAGGATGCGGTGCGGCGCCCGGGTCTCGCGCAGCGCCAGGAGGAGATTGGCGTGGAGGCCCTGAAACCACCACATCCGCTCTTCCGCCCCCGCCAGCCTTTCATATTCGCCCCGCTCCAAGGCGACACTACCGGCCGCCGGCGACGATGCGGGCGTTGCGCTGCTCAGCCAGCACGTCGCGACGGTCAATCACCTCCGAGAGGAGCGTGTCCAGGCGCTCGACGCGATAGACCACTTTGCCCGGCAGCGACCTCTCGCAGTCATCCTTGGTGAAGGAGATGAAGAAATCGGCCTGGTCGCGGCTCCCGGTGTAGATGAAGTTGCTGGGAAAGTAGTAGGCGGCGGAAGCCGGCGGGCCGCACACGGCGACGGTGAAGTCGTGTTGCTTGAAGTCGGCGCCGTACTCGCCGCGCAGATAATCCTCGAGCCCGCCCACCGCCTCGGCATAGGAATTGGCCCAGTAGTCGAGTTTGAAAAGTCCCGCCGCGCCTTCGACGCCGCCGACGAAGCCGTTGTAATAGACGTACTCGTCGGGATGGAGGCGCGCCATGATGCTGATGTGGAAGAGCCCGTAAAGCGCGAGCGCGCCATAGGCGTAGCCGCCGAGCCGTGCGCGCTCGAGGATGGCGAGACCGCGATCGGCGAGCACAGCGGCGATAACGGCGATCGGCGGCAGCACGAAGATGAAATGACGCATGCCGTCAAACAGCACCGCCTTGATCGCGATGGCATAGGCGACGGGAAAGACGACGGCGAACCCCAGGATGAAGAGCTGCAGGGTCGGCGCGCGCGGCAGCGTCAATCGGTGGCGCCAGAGCTGCGCGAGTGCGGCGAAGGGTGCGGCAGCGAGCAGCACGAGGATCAGCTCCGGCAGCGCCAGCGCGATATAGGTCGGGAGATACGCCCAGGGCAGGTCGTTGGCCGGGACATAGCGCCCGTCGAACAGCGTAGGGAAGGGAAAGATCTCGTGCGAGAAATAGGCGAGGGTCTGCAGCGGACGCGTGAACGGCGCCTGCTGCGCCCACGGCCAGAAGAGGAGCATGACCGGATAAGCGACGACGACCACGGGCAGCAGCACGCGCCAGAGGCTCGCCGACCCCGCGGCGACGGCGACGCCGGGACGGCGCGTCTCGAGTCCCCGCCAAATGGCGTCGATGAGCAGCACCAGGCCGAGATAGCCGAAGATCAGCAGCCCGCCGACCCGCACGCCCAGCGCGAGGCCCGTGGCGAGGCCGAGCTTCAGCAGCAGCTTCGCTGGCGGCAGCGGCAGCGCCGGAATGACGCGGATGAGATAATAGAGCGACCAGACCATGCCGACGGCGAAAGGCACGTCCTTCGGATTGTTGAACATCTGTCCGTAGTAATTGGGCGTCAGCAGCAGGAAGAGCGCGGCGAGGAAGCCGCTGCGCGGCCCCATGAGCGCCCGGCCGAGCTTCCAGGCGCCGGCGATGCCGATGACGCCGACCATGCCGTTGAGGAGATGCCGGGTCTCGTAGATGCCGAAGGGCGAGACCTGGTTGAGCGCCGCCGCGGCCAGGTCGAAGGCGGCGCCGTAATTGTAGACGTCGCCCCAATGCAGGGCGCGCAGGTCGTGGAAGAAGGACAGGTAGTAATCGAGCACGAAGACGCCGTACCAACGGTGTACGTCCTCGTCCCAAGTGACGCCGTAATCGGTAAAAGTGAGGATCACCAGCGCCGCGGCGGCAATGAAAAGCACCCAGGAGAGCCGGTCCCAGATCGGGACGCCGTCCTGCCGCCACGCGTTTTCCGCCCGAATTCCGGCGCCGCCCTTCGCCCCGATCATCCCAGGCCTGCCTCGGCCATCAACGCCGAGACAACGCTGTCGCTGCTGAAATATTCCGCCGCCAGCATACGCGCCGCCCGGCTGTGGCGGCGGTAGTCGGCATTGACCGCGTCGATGGCGGCGAGCGCCTCCTCCATGTCGCTGAACTCGAAGAGCCCGTCGCCCACGGGGTAGAAGCGGCTGAAGCCGGTTTTCATGGTTATCACCGGCCGGCCGGCGGCGAGGTAGCAGACGCTGCGATCGCTGAACCAGCCGCTGTTGGGACGGACATAGATGTCCTTGGCGACGGTGAACTCCCCGCGCGAGCCGCAGATGAACTCGCCATAGGCCTCCATGCTGGCGGAGATCGGCCGCGGATCGGCGAGGCGCCAGCCCTTGCCGCCGACCTCGGCCTCGACCGCCGGATCGGGCGGCAGCATCGCCATGGTGAAGCATTGCGGCGTGCGCAGCGGCAGGTCGAGGAAGCGTTGGAAATTGACGTGCTTCGACCAGACATAGGTCTCGCCTTCGAAATCGATGTTCTTGCCCTTGTTCTCCCAGGTGGCGATGGTCGAGAAGCAGGCTGGCGCTTCGGCGTCGGTCGGCCATTCCTCCAGCACCACCGGTGGCCGCGTCGGTTTCCACGGGATCCCGCACAGCGGCACGATCCAGCCGGGCCCGCCGACATTCTCGCCATAGGTAAAGAAATCCGTGTGCGCGTCGAGATAGCTTCGCGCGCCGGGATCGGCCTTGGCGTATTTGATCTGCTCGAAAACGGGATCGGTATCGACCATGATGCGGCGCGGACAGGCCATGTGCTCGTCGCGCAGGCGCACCGCGCCGCAAAGATTGATCAACGCGTCGCTCTCGCGATAGAGGCGGAACACCGCCTCGCGCGAAAGCCCGTGATAAACGTCGTTGATCGCGTCCCAATAGGCCCAGCGGCCGCCGAGCCCATAGCGCTCCATCACGCGCCGGACATAGGCGACGTTGTAGTCGCACTCCATGACGACGCTGTTGAAGCGGGGATCATACGGGTTGGCGCCGTGATCCTCGACATACCACGCCTCGTAGCCGAGGCGCTCCAGCCCGAGAATGTAGTGCATCGCCTGCCAGGCGATCCCGGCCAGTGGCATCTGGCCGACGAAGTGCAGAACGACGATACGACCGCGCGAAGCCACCGACGAGACCGCTCCGGACCCGATGAGGCGCGGAGAATAGCCCGGAACTCATTGGGATTCCACGGCGACTCAACGTCGCCCCGGCGCAACCCGGGGCTAGCGCTAGTCCTCGCGCGGCCGGTCCTTGCAGCGCTGCTTCTGGCTGTTGAGGAAGTCGAGGGCCGAGGCTTCGGCCGAACGGAATTCGCCCTTCAACACGCCGAGGCCGCGCTTCCGCCAATAGGCGACATAAGCGTCGGGCAGCTCCTTTCCCGTATGAGCCGAGCAGACGCCGTTTTCCTGCGTGAGGTTCCAGGCGTTCAGCGCCTGGGTGAGAAAGCCGGTGCAGCGCTCGCGACTGGCGGTGGGAACGCCGCTCTTGAGCGTCGCCGGCGCGGCGCAATCGTCATAGAGGCGGCGGGCTGATTTGTAGTGGTAGGTGGTACCGGTGGTCTGGGCTTGCGCCGCTGCGGCCGAGAAGGCCAGGCCTGCGGCGATGATCACAGAGATCCGTAGACTGGACGCCATCGCGCTTCCCCCTATTGCCGGCTGGTTTCCGGCGCCTCGATCTCTCTGATATTGCCGTTTTTGTCCAAGGTGACAATGACGCGCCTGCCGGCACCGGCACTGGCCGTGCAGCGCCAGCCGCCATCCTTGCCGCGCGTCAGATCGCCGAGCTCGAAATAGCCGCGATCGGCGATCATCTGGCGAGCCTGGGCGCGCGACAGCCGCTCCATCGGCATGGCGTCGCGACGTGGCGCCGGAACCGCGGTGTCGGTGGCGGCGCCTTGCGCCAGCGCGACGCCCGGCAGCAGCAGCAGAACAAGCAGCGCAACGATCCGAATCATTCCCGCCCCTTCCCACCTCAGCATTAGCAAGCGCGTATTACACCGAGCCTGCGGGAAGATGAAGAATTGTCCATCTTCGCCGCGCCGCTTAGGACGGCGGCGCGAGCAAGGCATAGACGTCGCCCGAGCCGGCGGCATCGGGCAGGGCGCGCAGCTCCGCCGCCATCTCCGCCGCGCTCCGCCAGGTCGCGGCGACCAGCCGCATGCTCTCGCCGGGAGAGCGGTTGAAGCGATAGGCGCCGAGCGCCGCCAGCCGGTCGAGCGCGGCGAGCGCACCCGACAGCGCCGCGGGAATATATTCGAAGGAAAGCGCGGGAATCGCTTGCGACAGCCCGGCCAGAACTTCCGCTTCGAAGCCCTCGACATCGATCTTGCAGAATGCCGGCACGCCATAGCTGGCGATCAGCGTGTCGAGCGTACTGACGGCGACGGGCCGGCGCTCGCGCCAGCGGATGCCGGTGAAGCTCGCGCTTTGCGCCACTTCCGCGCGCCAGCGCGGCGAGAGCGTCGCCACCGTCGGGTTCCGAGGATCGATGGCGAGCTCGGCCTCGCCGACGGCGGCGCCGAGGGCCAGGTCGAGAATGACGACACGCGGATTGCTGCCGAAGAGCCGGCGCAGCACCGCGACCGGCGCCGGCTGCGGCTCGACGGCAATGACGCGCGCGCCCAGCGCCAGGAAATGCGCCGTGCGGTCGCCGAGATGGGCGCCGACATCGAAGCAAAGCGCGCCCGGCGGGACGAAGCGGCGATAAAAGGCGCGGGCGCGCCGCCGCTTCAGCGGGTTGCCATGATAGATCGCGGCCGACCGCAAGAGACCGTAGCCGCGCTCGAAACCGTCGAGGACCCTGCCCATCGCCCTCTCCCGGGGAGAGGGATAGCATGGCGGCGTCGGCTTGGCTCAGGCCGCCTGCGGCTTTGGACCGATATAAGCGGCGGCGGGGCGGATGAGGCGCCCGGTTTTCTGCTGCTCCAGGGCATGGGCGAGCCAGCCGGCGCTGCGCGCCAGGGCAAAGACCGGGGTGAAGGCGTCGCGCGGCAGGCCCACCGCCTCGAGCAGCAGCGCGGTGTAGAACTCGACATTGGTCTCGATCGGCCGGCCCGGTTTCTTGCGCTGGAGCGCCGCCAGCGCCCGGCGCTCGACCGCTTCGGCAAAGCCGATGCGACCCCGATCGGGGCCGAGCCGCTCGAGCGCGGCTTTCAGCGCATCGGCGCGTGGATCGCGGCCGCGCCAGACGCGATGGCCGAAGCCCATCAGCCGCTCGCCTTCGGCCAGTTTCTGCTCGAGCCAGGCGTCGATGCCGGCCGCGTCGCCGATCTCGTCGAGCATGTCGAGCACCGGGCCCGGCGCGCCGCCATGGAGCGGCCCGGTGAGCGCGCAATAGCCGCCCAGCACCGCCGCGGCGAGCGAGGCGCGGGTCGAGGCGATGACGCGCGCGGCGAAGGTCGAGGCGGCAAGCCCGTTGTCGATCACCGTGGTGAGATAGGCGTCGAGCGCGGCGGCGCTCGCCGGCGCGGGGCGGTCGCCGCTGAGCATGCGGAGGAAATCCGCTGCCGTGGTGAGCGTGGGATCGGGCGCTACCGGCGGATCGCCGGCGCGGCTGCGCAGCAAGGCGGCGATGCCGACCGGCAGCGCCGCGGCGATTCCGGCCGGCGCGCTCTCGTCCGCGACCGCGGCAAGGGCGAGGCGCACCGCCTCGGCCAGCGGCAGCCGCCGCGCCGCGTCGAGCCACAGCGGCAGGCGCGCGAAAGCGGCCACGCGGCCGGCGCCGAAAGCGCTCTGGATGCGCGCGCGGTCGAGCCCCTCGCCGGCGAAGCCCTGCCAGAGCAGGGCGGTCGCGCCCTCATAACCGTGCTCGGCGATCACTTCGGCCAGTCCGTGCCCGCGCAGCCACCAGATGCCGCGCGCGCCATCGACATGGGTCAGCACCGTCTCCGCCGCGATCACGCCCTCAAGCCCGGAATTCATGACGCGCCTCCTGACCTATTTCCGCGATTCGGACTTGACGAGTGAAGATTGTCAATATTGATTATACAATCAATATGTAGTGGTGCAGACGATGGCGCGTTCGGCCTATCTCACGGCCCGTGAAGCGGCAGAGCGGCTCGGGATCCGGCCGCAGACGCTGTACGCCTATGTCAGCCGCGGGCTGATCCGCTCGGAAGCCGGCGCGGGGCGGGCACGGCGCTATCACGCCGAGGACGTCGCCACCTTGCGCCGGAAGCGCCATCCCGGGGAAGCGGCGGAAGCGGCCTTGAGCTTCGGCATGCCCGTCCTCAACTCGGCGATTACGCTCATCCTCGACGGCCAGCTCTATTACCGCGGGCAGGACGCGACGGTGCTGGCGCGCCGCGCCTCGATTCGCGATACCGCCGCCTTGCTCTGGCAGGAAGATGCCGCGGCCCTCTTCGCGCCCGACAATTTGCCGGCGACGGAGCCGGCTTGGACCGCGGCGAGCCGCGCCGTCGCCGGGCTGAAACCGATCGAGCGCGCGCTGGCGCTGCTGCCGGCCGCCGCCGCCTCCGACCCACGCGCGCTCGACCTTGCCCCTGCCGCCGTTGCACGGACCGGCGCGCGCATCC
>JASHUO010000559.1 GCA_030039975.1 Alphaproteobacteria bacterium | reverse complement strand
GTTTCGGCTTCGTCAAGGAACTGAGAGCGAGGAGATCGTGCGATGGGCGTTCGCGAATGGTTAGCGCGATAGGGCGGCCAAGTAGGAAGAGGACGATCGCGCGTCTCGGTCGTTGGGTGGCCCTGATTGCCGGCGTCTTGGTTACGCTTACGACCGGGTCGGGTGGTGTCCTCGCTGACGACAAACGGAGCGTCGTGCCGTCATTGCCTATCGCGGATTACTTCGGCTGTCAGAGTTTGGAAACGCTGACCCAAGCGTATGCGCTTCTGCCAGATCAGATAGCATTTGCGAACTTCCTTGCACCGCGGGTGCTCAGTGGCGAGTGCATCACGTTCTTTCCTGGCGACAAGGTCTATCCCATCGAATGGGAGACAGTGACGAACGCGGTTCGTGTGCATCTAGACGGCGATCCCGATATGTATTGGGCGCGCGTTCCACTTACCGGCCCCAACGCCTTCATGAAGCCACCGTTTCCCAAGAACCAGATCATGGTTGTGACGGAGCCAAATAGCGTCGTGGAGCGGGAGCGCTAGCCGGCGCTGAATGACGCCGGGCATCTTCAAAACACCCGCGGCGACTCGTCGCAGTTAATTTAGTCGGCCGTTAACCAACCCCGGGGATGCTGGTCATGACAGTCGCACTGCGGTGTCATTGTTCAAGAGGGGGATTTGGTATGCGCAGGATCACAAAAATCGCGATAGGCCAACGCTTCCAGTCGATCGGAGCGATCACAGGTGCGCCGGCATCGACTTATGAAGTCCAGTCGCTATTTCGCAGCCACATCGATCAGCTGGAATATGCGCGCCTTGCCGCCATCGACGATCCGACCACGATCAAGAGCATCGGGCTATCTACCTTGCTGAACCCACGGCAGTTCAACGCGGTGTGCTGACCCTTCACCGCCGCTCTACGTATTTCCGATACCCCTCGCGCCAGTCGCCGAGGAACACCGCTTGCCCTTGCTCAAGGGTTATCTCGTGTCGGCAGACAAGCTCATGGATCGCGTCCTCTAGCTCGTCCTTCTTCTCGGCATTCCATTCGCCATGCCGAGGCTCTGGCCACAGGTTGCGCCGATCGTGTGGCGCCCCGCCGAGCCCGAGCGGCACCCTATGGTCTTCCTCGAAATCCCTGAGGTAAGCGTCGGCGACGAAATATGGGCTGCTGGGCCGATGGAGCTGTGCCCGCTTGAGCCGGTAGGTGTATCTCTCAGGTGGGCGGATTCTCTTGGTCCATCCTCGCATGCAGATCGTCTGGTTGATGTTGTCCTGCGTTACGATAGGATTGATCGCGCCCGGTGTCATGCGGTTGTCGGGCACGTCGGCTGCGAATGCGGCGGCGGCTGACAGGGCTAGGGCGAACGTGGCGATGGCTGTCGATCTCATTGTCGTTCTGTAGCAGAGAGGCAGCCGTTTGCGGCTGTGACAAGCGGCATTGAGAAGAAAGTAAGCAGAAATTGCATGGCCGACCCCTTCACGATCAGATGAAGTCGCCGTGTCAAGACGACGTGTGACGACCGTCGTAGTTCATTGTCAGGGAAATTCGAGATGAGAGCTCAGGTGCTGACCCGATATTAGCTGGACTGCGATTGCTGCTACGACTCTCACTCCCCTCACCCGGAGGCTCGTGATCGAGCCGTCGATAACCACGATTTGGTGGATAAGCATGACGCAAACGTCGCAGCCCCATGCAACCGGGGCGACGTTCTCCTGATGGTCAAATTCAGATACACCTGTCTGCGGCACCAACAAATGTTCATTGAGGCGGCAAGACGCGGTGGCTGCCGAGACCCTGACGAACTGGATGCGGTAAGGCGCAAAACGCTCGCTTGGTTCTCAGTAAGGTTCCCGAGGATGGTGCTGGATCACTTCAACGAGGACAGTTGTCTCGGCTGCAAGCTCGAAATCAGCGGTGTGGGGCTCGACGAAATAGAGCGCGTCGTCATTGACCTCGCAGCTCGTTTGACCACGCGAGAAGTCGAGGAACATTGAACGCGATGACGGTTGGCAGCCAGGCCTCGCTGCGTGCTGATTAGGTCGAGCCAGGAGGAAGTTAAGCGGCCTCGCACCGGGCATGCAGTTCAGTGCTCTGTGCGGGAATGCCGGCGCCGAGGTCGAGGAAGCGGAATTGGTCGGGCATGAAGATCATCTGCGGCCGATCTTTTGCCGGCGGCTCGTAGACGGCGCCGAGAACCGCGACGTTGCTCATCAACAGCCGCGGTTTGCCCAGACCTTCCGGTTCGACCGGAAGCGTCACCGTCTCGAAGCTCACAGCATCGCCGCTGTCGGTGTAAGTTTCGCGATTGATCATCGTGCCGCCGCAGGGCCGCGTCGCCATCTCGCTCAAGCGCCGACGTCGCAGCGGCCATTGATCTGGGGGCGTGACTGCCGCGAAATTCCTGCCGGTCGCTTCAAAATTGATGTGGTCGCGCAACTGGCTGCCGGCCACCTTGATCCGGATATCGTCCTCGCTGATGATCTCAAACAAGATGATGCGGCCGAGTAGCCCCTTGATATCTCCAAGTTCGACCGCAGAGCGCTTCGGCATCAGGCCCTCAGGACCGCGCCAGCCAAGCCAAGCGGCAATGAAGCGTTGGTTGGCTTGATCGTGCGGCGCGATCAGCAGCGCCTGGTCGAGGGCATTGGCTGCATCGAATGTACCCATCGCTATCTCCAAAGCTCTCTTTGAGCATGATTGACGGCTCGAGAAGGACGCCGGTAGAAACGGCCTCGCGGTGTGAGGGGAAACCCGCGGGACCGCCGTGATCCGCCATTGGGGTCGCAGGCGACGGGATCGTCTTCCACTGAACCCGCAGATGAGAGCCGATTACCGCGTTAATGATAAGAATAATCGCCACGAATTTTGCTCAAATCCTTAGAAGCGCGCTGGTCGGCCCCGTTTACTTAGATGTAATGCCGTGCCCTCTAAACTCGGACGATGGACCGCGACGCCTGGATCATGGCCTCAACGCTGCTCGCCCGGCACGGCGAGGCGGCCCTAGATGTTCTCAGCGTCCAGCTCGCGGCGCTTCAGCGCCTCGTTGAGCTGAAGCCGAGCGCTGACGACGTCGCGATGCTAAAGTTCTGGCGCGAGACCGCGCACGCTATGCTGTCGATCTTTGCGGCAAAACCGCCAGGGCCACATAGCGTGAATTGAGCGGCGCCATGAGCTCGCTCAACGAGCCCGTCAGCCTGACACGAGGCGGAGCACGCTCGTTGCGGCCGCTACGGCGAGCCGGTCGTAGGCTTCGGCCATCTCGGCCATGAAGCGTTT
>JASHUO010000051.1 GCA_030039975.1 Alphaproteobacteria bacterium | reverse complement strand
CGGACGGCCAAGCGCGGCGACCGCCTGGACCGGCGCCGGCATCGCTGCGGTGATCGCGCTGCTCGCGCTCGGCTTCTGGAGCGGCCTCGGCGCGCTTGTCGCGACGGCCGCGGCAACGGCGCTCGTCGCCGCGCTTGCGCAGCGGCAGATCGGCGGCTACACCGGCGACGTGCTCGGCGCGATCGAGCAGGTTGGCGAAACGGTGATGATCCTGGCGGCGGCGGCATGGGTGACCTGACGCGGTGGTGGTGGGTGCGACACGCTCCCGTCACGGTCAATAACGGCCGCTGCTACGGCCAGACCGATCATCCCTGCGATGTCAGCAACGAAGCCGCTTTCGCCGGCCTGGCGAAGCGGCTGCCGCAGGACGCCGTCTGGATCACCAGCCCGCTGCTGCGCACCCATATGACCGCGACCGGCATCGTCCGCGCCGGTCTGCCCGGCCCCGACCCCATTCCCGGCCCCGACGTGCTGGTCGAGCCCGACCTGATCGAACAGCATTTCGGCGAATGGCAGGGCGTCACCTATGCCGAGCTGGCGCAGCGCAACGGCAATCTCTGGCCGCGCTTCTGGCTCGCGCCGGCGCATCACGCGCCGCCGGGCGGCGAGAGCTTCGTTCAGCTCCTGGAGCGCGCTCACCCCGCCATCGAGCGCCTGTCGCGCGAGCATCAGGGGCGCGAGATCATCGCCGTTACCCATGGCGGCACGATCCGCGCGGCGCTGGCTTTGGCGCTGGGCCTCGCGCCCGAAATGGCGCTGGCGCTCACCATCGACAATCTGTCGCTGACCTGCATCGAGCATTTCCCCGGCAGCGATGCGGCGCATCCCTGGCGCGTCACCGCGGTGAACCACCCGCCGGCCTAGATCAGGGCCGGTTTCAATGAGTCTCACTTAATCGTTGTTTTTCACTGGTTTACCGCTTGGCAAGCAGCGCCGGCGTAAGCTCCTGCCTTCCGTCTCCATGGGGGCTCTGGAGCGCCAATGCGGATTCGCACGTTTTTCCTCGTTTGCATCGCCTCGGTCAGCATCTTTGCCTTGGTCGACGCGACGGTCATGGCGCTTGGCGAGCTGCGCCAATACCGCACCGCTGTGGCCGCCGGGCGCCTGGCGCGCGCACTGGCTGCCGCGATGCAGATGCCGGCGCTCGCTTCGCTCGAGCGCGGCGAGATCAATGTGCTGTTCACCGGCACCGATCCCGCCAGCCCGGCGCAGATCGAGGGTCTCCATGCGAAGGAGGCGGCCGTCGACCAGGCGCTTACCGGCGCGCTGGCAGCGCTGGCGCAATCGGACATGACGCATGAGGCCGAGGTCCGCGACATCTTCACCGGCTTCGGCGACACGGTGCGGTCGCTGCGGGCGCCGGCCGAGGCGGCGCTCGCCCGCCCCCGTGCCGAGCGCGATGCGGCGTTCGTCGGCGCTTATGTACCGCGGATGATCGATGCGCTCTCGCGCTACGAACATGGCATCGACCTGATCGAGCGCGAGCTCGGCGCCACCGATCTCGAGGTTGGCGACATTGCCGCGATCGGCCGCGAGGCGGTCGAACTGCGCGACTGGGTCGGGCGCAAGAGCACGCTGCTCAACAGCGCGGTCGCGTCGCGCAAGCCGTTCACGCCGGAGATGATCGTCGCCTTCGCCGGGCACGATGCGCGCATCGACCTCGAATGGCGGCAGATCCTCCACGCCATCGATCGGCTCGGCCGCCCGCCGGGCCTGGTCGCCGGCATGGAGATCGTGAAGCAGAAGTATTTCGGCGACGCCGTGGCGCTGCAGAAGCAGGCTTATGCCGCGGGGAATGCCGACGGCAATTATCCCTGGCCGATCGCCGAGTATCGCGGCAAGCACGTGCCGCTGCTCAACGAGGTGCTGGCGCTGCGCGACGCCGCCGTCGCCGAGGCGCTGCGCCATGCCGACGAGGCGCGCGGCGCGGCGGTGACGCGGCTCATCGTAGCACTCGCCTGGGCCGGCGCCGTGCTCGCCTTCATCGCCGGCGTCGCCATCCTCTTCACCCGCCAGGTGGTGCGGCCCATCGTCAATCTCACCCGCATCGTCGGCACAGTCGCTGCCGGCGAACACGGAATCGACGTGCCGTTCCTGCGCCGGCGCGACGAGATCGGCGTGATGGCCGGCGCCATCGAGACGCTGCGCGCCAATGCGCTCGCGGCGGTGAGCGCGGCCGCCGAGGCCGAGGCAGAGCAGCAGGCCAAGCGCCAACGCAGCGAGCGGCTCGAGACGTTGACCGCCGGCTTCGACACCAGCTCCGCTGCGGCGGTATCGGCGGTGCGCGAGGAGGTCGACAGCATGCGCCGCGAGGCCGAGCGCTCGGCGGGTCTTGCGTCCGGCATCGCCGAGAGCGCGTCGCGCATGGCCGGCACGGCCGACCGCACCGCGCGCCATGTCCAGGACATGGCCAGCGCCGCCGAGCAGCTGGCGCGCTCGGTCGACCAGGTCGGCCGCCAAGTCCAGCATTCGACCGGCATCACCGAGGCCGCGGTGGAGCGCGCACGCCGCGCCACCGCCGAGCTCGCGGAGCTCGCCGACGCTTCGCAGCGCATCGGCAAGGTGGTCGAGCTGATCAACGAGATCGCCGGGCGCACCAATCTCCTGGCGCTCAACGCTACCATCGAGGCGGCGCGCGCCGGCGATGCCGGCAAGGGCTTTGCCGTCGTTGCCGGCGAGGTGAAAAGCCTCGCCAATCAGACGGCGCAGGCGACCGGCGAGATTTCGGCGCAGATCGCGCGCGTGCAGCAAGGCGCTGGCCGCTCGGCACAGGTGGTCGAGGAGATCGCCAAGACCATCGCCGAGATCGATGGCATTGCCGGCGGCATCGCGGCGGCGGTGCGCGAGCAGGCCACCGCCACCAGCAGCATCGCCGAGGGCGCCGGCGAGGCGGCTTCGGGCTCGCGCCAGGTGCTGCAGGAGGCGACTGGCGTCGATGCCGCGCTCGCCGAGGCGCGTGCGGCCGGTGCGCAGCTTCTCGACAGCACGGGCACCCTTGCCGAGGTGGCGAGCCGCCTTACCACCGAGATCGCCGCCTTCCTCGGCGAGGTCAAGGCCGCCTGAGCCGCGCCGCCCTTCGCAGCGGCTTGCCATCGCGGAACACAGGCGG
>JASHUO010000050.1 GCA_030039975.1 Alphaproteobacteria bacterium | reverse complement strand
ACGCGGTGACGCCGAAATACAACCAGATCCACGACGACACCGAGCAGACCCACGCGTTCGCCTATCTCGACAAGATCATCAACTCATCGAGCAAGATCAGCGCCATTGGCGGCTTTTTCGACGGCCAGTTCCAGATCCCGAACAACCCGGGCCAGCCGACCACCGTCACCACGGCCGACGGCACCATCAACGGGACGCCGCTCTCGAACATCAACTCCGCCAATCTCGACGAGCGCCAGACCGAGACGAACGAGTTCCTGGTGCTCTCCTATCTGCGCTCTGAGCAGGAGCTGAACTATCAGCTTTCCGCCTTCACCAAATACAGCTCGATCGACTTCCATCCTGACGCGCTCGGCGATATCGCCTTCAACGGCATCGCCCAGGACACGCAGCGCAGCAGCTTCGCCAACGGTCTCCAGGCGGATGGCAGCTACAAGCTCACCCCCGACCACACCTTGCGCGCGGGGCTGCTGTGGACCGGCGAGAAAGTTCAGGCTGATACCAACTCCGCGGTTCTGCCCTTGGTCGATCCCGCCACCAGCACCTTCGGCTCGACGCCGATCAATATCATCGACAATACCGAGAAGACCGGCTGGACCTACAGCGCCTATCTGCAGGATGAATGGAAGGTGACACCGACGCTGACGGTGAACGGCGGCGGCCGGTTCGATGTGGTCAACACCTATGTCACGGGCAATCAGCTCAGCCCGCGCCTCAATACCGTCTGGCAGGCGACGCCGACCACCGTCGTCCATGCCGGCTATGCCAATTATTTCACGCCGCCCTCCTTCGAGCTGGTGTCGACGGAGACGACCGAGAAGTTCGTCAACACCTCGGCGCTTCCGCCGGGGTCGGTGACGGAGAACTCGCCCATCAAGCCCGAGCGCTCGCACTATTTCGACATCGGCGTCACGCAGGAACTCTTCACCGGCTTCAAGGCCGGCGTCGACACCTACTATAAATACGCCCATGATCTGATCGACGAGGGGCAGTTCGGCGCGCCGGTGCTGCTGACGCCCTTCAATTATCGCGTCGGCATCAACAAGGGCGTCGAGTTGACCACAACCTACGACCACGGTCCGTTCTCCTATTATGGCAACCTCGCCATCGCGCAGCAGAAGGCCGAGGACATCATCTCGGCGCAGTTCAACTTCACGGCGGCGCAGCTCGCTTACGCCGCGAGCAATCCGATCAACACCGACCACAGCGAGCTGATGACCGCATCGGGAGGGATGTCCTATCTCTGGCGCGGCACGCGCTACAGCGTCGATATGATCGCCGGCAGCGGCTTGCGCACGACGCGGAGCGACACCCCGAACGTCCTCAATGGCGGTACCGTGCCATCCTACGAGCAGGTCAATCTCGGCGTCTCGCACCGCTTCGTGGATGTGCCGGGCGGTCCGATCACCCTGCGCGCCGATCTCATCAACCTGTTCGACGAAAAATATCTGCTGCGCAGCCAGACGGGCGTCGGGGTTTTCGCGCCGGCCTTCGGCCCCCGGCGTAGTGTTTATGCCGGGATCAGCAAGGAGTTCTGATGGCGTATTCCGAGGCTCAGGCGCCGGTCACGCGGATCGTCGGTATCGCCTTCGTCGTCCTGCTGCATGCACTGCTCATCTATGCGCTGGTGACGGGTCTTGCCTATCGTGCGATCGAGGTGGTGCGGGCGCCGATCGAGACCAAGATCATCGAGGAGGCGAAGCCGCCGTCGCCCGAGGCACCGCCACCGCCGCCACCGCAGCTGGCGCCGCCGCCGGCGGCCTTCGTGCCGCCGCCCGACGTGCATGTCGAGACACCGCCGCCGCCACCGCCGAAAAGCACGGCGATCAGGGTGGTGACGCCACCGAAGCCGGTCGCTCCGGTGCCGGTCGCCCCGGCGCCGGTTGCGCCGGCGCCGCCGGTTGCCGTTCCCGTGCGCGTCATGCCGCGGCTCGACATGCAGCGCAGCCAACAGCCGGAATATCCGGCAGCGTCGCGCCGCCTGGGCGAGCAGGGCACGTCGGTGATCGAGGTGCTGGTCGGCGTCGATGGCAGAGTGCTCGACGCCAAGCTGCTACAATCGAGCGGCTATGACCGGCTCGATCAGGCGGCGCTCGCCGGCGTCAAGACGGATTACCACTTCGTTCCCGGCACGGTCGATGGCAAGCCGCAGCCAATGTGGTTCACCTTCAAATTCAATTGGAAGCTGCAGTGATGATCACGCGTTCGTTGCTCCCCTCGGTTCCTGGAATGGTCATGCGCATGAGAAGAATTCCGAACATCGCGATGCCTGCGGTCGCAGCGCTGGCGTTCGCTCTGCTGTCTGCCGGCGCCGTTGCTCAGACCGCGGCGCCGGCGACACCAACCGCGCCAGCGCCGCAAGTGACTGCCCCTTCCATCGCGCCACCGGCGCCGGAGAACGCTGCGCCCGCCGCCACGCCGGCGCCTGAGGGCGCGGCGCCTCCCGCCGCGCCGGTGCCGGGTGCGACCAGCGAGGAGCTGGTCGAGAATCCCTATGGGCTTTCGGCGTTGTGGCAGGGCGGCGATTTCATTGCGCGCGGCACCTTGATTGCGCTCGCGCTCATGTCGATGGGCACCTGGTACATCCTGGTGACCAAGATCATCGACCAGAGCCTGTTGTTGCGGCAGGCGAGCGAGGCCAATCGCGGCTTCTGGGCCGCGGCGAGCATGCGCGAGGGAGCCAATGCGCTGGGTAAACGCAGCGCCTTTCGCAAGCTGGTCGAGGACGGGCTGCGCGCCAGCGAGCATCATGAAGGGACGCTCACCGAGCAGATCGATCTCAACAGCTGGATCACCATGTCGCTGCAGCGCTCGGTCGACGCCATCGGCAACCGCATGCAGGGCGGGCTCGCCTT
>JASHUO010000558.1 GCA_030039975.1 Alphaproteobacteria bacterium | reverse complement strand
GAAGCCGACCGCCCTCGATTCTGTCGGAGACGTCGAAGAGCCGCAGCATCGCGCCGAAATTGTCGGTGGTGAGGCGGAGGCTGCGTCTTCCCCCGGCTTCACCGAAGCGCAAGCTCGCCTTGCCCCTGCTGAGGAGCGCGGCATCAATGCTCATCACCTGCCAATGAACGCCGTCGCTGAACAGATAGGCCCTGACGTTGCGCGCCTCGCGGGCGGGGCCGAGGATGACGCGGCCGATGGCAGCATCGATGGCGAGCGGCGGACCTTGCTCGCCACCGCTCGCGGAACGGCCGAGATCGCCCACGAGGCCGGCGGCATCGAAGCTCGGCCCCTTGAGATCGATGCGCCAGCCGCCGTCGTTGCGGCGCGTCACCGTGCCGGCGACATTGGTCGCCCCAGCGACGAGGCGGGGCACCTCGATCCGCGCGAGACGGCCGCTACCGTCGAAGGTGGCGGCAAGCCGCGCATCGAGCCCGCCGCCTTTGATCACCGCTTGTCGCACCGCGCGAAGCTGGCCGTTGACGAGATCGAGACCAATGACGGCTTGCGCCGGTACGCCCGCGGCTTTGTTCCAGCCGAGCGGCTTCAGCGCGAGCGCCGTTGCGCCGAGATCGGCCGAGATGTCGGCGGAGGAGCGCGTTGGCGACTGGATCGTATAGGTGGCATCGATGCCGATCGGCCCGACCACCATCCCGGCGGGAAGCTGCAGGCCGAGCCTCTGCCTGGCCGCGTCGTCGAGGGTCGCTTTGATGCGGTAGCGCGTCGGCGGTCCGCCCTTCTCCAGGCTTTGCGTCCAGCTGAGGCTCGCCGGCACGTCGTCGAGCCGCGCCGTGCCGTCGAGGCGCAAGGCGGTGCGGTCGAGCTTCAGCTGAAGCGCGCCGGCCGTGAGATCGCGGCCTTTGAACACCTCGCGGATCGCGACACCTGTGAGCGCGGCGCGCGCGCCGAAATCGACCATGTCGAGCGCCAGGTTTTTGTTCAGCGGAAAGGCGAAATGGAGCTGTCCCTCGACCGTGCCCGCCACCTCGGCCGGATCGATGTTGAGCGCATGAGCGTAACCGAGCGGCTTTGCATCCAGCACCTCGAGCACGTCGTGGACCGGACCCTTGATGCCGAAATCGATCGCGATCTGCTCGTTATTGGTGTCGAGCTGCGTGAGCTTCGCCGTGCCCCCGGTGAGCTTCACCCCTTTGATTGCACCTGAGCTCGGCACGAGATCGAGCTCGGCGCGGTTGAAGGTCGCGGTGCCGTCGACGCCGCGCAGCGGCGGCAAGGGATCGAAATAGTCCACGGTGAGACCGCGATAGTCGAAAGTGCCGCTAAAGCTCGCGACATGCACCGGCATCGAGGCGCCCGGTGCCAGATCGGCATGGCCCGCGAAGCGCGCATCCGCTTCCGGGACGATGCCATCGTGAATGTGCTCGGTGACCCACTCCCGCGCGTTCGCCGCCAGCTGCTCCGGCCAGAAGCGCGGCAAAGCATCCGCGGGAACATCGTAGAGATGCAGCTCGCCGGCGACGTCGACCGATTGCGGCCAGCCGCCCATGAGCATGCCGGCGCCGACGCCGTCGATCCTCCCCGACACCTCGGCGCGAGGCCCGCCGAGGTCGAGAGCAAGGCGCTCGAGGGTGACACGCCCGGCCGCCGGATCGTAGGCGGCGCTGAGCGTGCCTGACGCAATCGGCAGCCGGCCGCCCTCCAGCGCCGGATGCACCAGGCTGCCGGCGCCGAGACGGAGATTGCCGGCCGCCGCGCTGATACTCAGTGCCGCGGTATCGAGGGAAAGGCGGACCTCGCCCGAGATCGGCAGGTCCAAAGCGGCGAGCGGCGCCAGAGCGGGCGCAGCATTGGCGAAGAGCGCCGGCCGCAGCTCGGCGAAGACGACCCGCGTGCGGATCTGCTGCTCGCCCCGGACGAAGCTGACATCGCCGCGCAGCGTCGCCTCGATGCCGCCAGGCTCGACCGCCGTCAGCGCGATGATGCCGGAGACGCCGCGCTGGTTCCGCAGCAGCGTCGCGTCGACGTGCCGCGCCTGCCAGCTCAGCCCGAGAGCGCGGTCGTCGACGGTCAAGGCGGCATCGCGGATCGCCACCTCTTGGAGCCAGCCCAGCGGGCCGTGTCCGTTTGGCGCGGCGGCGAGGCCGCTGAGCAAGGCATCGGCCCAATCGCCCGCCCCGGCTCCGGCGGCGCCAAGGCCAAGATGGAACGTGCCGTCCGCTGCGCGCTCGAGGCGCAGCTGCGGCGCGTCGAGCACGATATGGGTCGGCGCCGCGACGCCGCGCAGCGCCGCCTCGGGACTGAACCCCATCGCCAGCTCCGGGAGGACGAGCTCGGCGCCGCCATCCCCCTTGGTGAGATGGACGCCGCGCGCCACGATGTCGATCGTCGCCCTCGGACCGAGACTTAGAAGCGTGTGCTCGACGCGGACGGTGAGCCCGCTCTCCGCCGCGGCAATCGAGCGTGCAACATAGGGTGCGAGTGCGTCGAGCGAGATCGGTCCGGCCGAGAGCCGCCAGATCAGAAGCACCAAGGCGAGCGCCAGAACGCCGGCGATAGCGGCGAGCCAGTGCAGCAGCCGCAATGCGACGCGCCGCATCATCGCTCCTTCTGCCTCGGGCCGAGCTTGACCCCGACAGCACTGCCGCGCAGTCTGCCGCCGCAACCATCGAGCAGGATGCGCGTTGCTATTGCCGGCCTCCGCCTATGAAAGCCTGCCGCCGCCCGGCGATGCCGACCAGGCGCGGCGCGGCTTCGAGCGCTGGCAGGAAGCCGCGCAAGAGATTGAAGAGCCGAATCTCGCCGCCTTCATGCGCGATCTCGCTGCCGACAACGCCGGGAACCGGCTGCTACAGTCGATTTTCGGCAACAGCCCATTCCTCACCCAGTGCTGTCTTAGAGAACCGGACCTGCTGAGGCGACTCCTGCATCAGGGGCCCGATGCTAGTTTCGCCGATGTCGAGGACAGGCTCAATCGCGACCTCGCCGCGGCAACGGAGCGTCCGGCGGTGATGCAGGCGCTGCGCATCGCCAAGCGCCGCGTGGCACTCGTCGTCGCGATCGCCGACATCGCCGGTTGGTGGCCGCTGGAGCGCGTCACCGGCGCGCTCAGCCGCTTCGCCGAGCGCGCGCTCGCCGCCTCGGTCCGCCATCTCCTCGCGACTGCCGCCGTCGAAGGCGAGATCATGCTGCCCGACGCGGCAGCGCCCGAGCAGGCCAGCGGCCTCATCGTTCTCGGCGTGGGCAAGCTCGGGGCGTGCGAACTCAACTATTCGAGCGATGTCGATCTCATCGTTCTCTATGACGCCGACAAGGTCGATTACCGCGGCCGGCACGATCCGGGACGCTTCTTCACGCGCCTTGCTCAGGAGCTGGTGCGGATAATGCAGGAGCGTACGGCCGACGGCTATGTCTTCCGCAGCGATCTGCGGCTTCGCCCCGATCCCGGCTCGACGCCCCCTGCCCTGTCGGTCATGGCGGCGCTCGCCTATTACGAAGGCGTCGGACAGAATTGGGAGCGTGCGGCGCTGATCAAGGCGCGCCCGGTGGCCGGCGATCTCGCCGCCGGCGTCCGGTTCCTGACGGAGCTCCGGCCGTTCCTCTGGCGCAAGCATCTCGACTTCGCGTCGATCGAAGACATCCATTCCATCAAGCGACAGATCAACGCCCACCGCGGCGGCGGCCGCATCGCGGTGGCGGGCCACAATATCAAGCTCGGCCGCGGCGGCATCCGCGAGATCGAGTTCTTCGCCCAGACCCAGCAGCTCATCTGGGGCGGCCGCTTCCCGACATTGCGCGAGTCCGCGACCTGCGCCGCGCTCGAGGCCTTGGCGAAGGCCGGCCGGATCGGCGCCGAGATCGCGGCCGAGCTCACGACGGCCTATCGCTTCCTGCGCGAGGTCGAGCATCGCCTGCAGATGATCGACGATGCGCAAACCCACACGCTCCCGGCCGATCGAGCGGCACTGGCCCGCTTTGTGACCTTTCTCGGCTTCCCCTCGGTGGAGGCGTTCTCGAGCGAGCTGCTCCGCCAGCTCGGCACGGTCGAGAGCCGCTATGCCGCGCTGTTCGAAGAGGCGCCCACCCTCGCCGGACCGGGCAATCTCGTCTTCACCGGCACGGAGGACGATCCCGAGACGCTCAAGACCCTCACTGGGCTCGGCTTCGCCGATCCGCCCGCGATCGCCGCGCTGATCCGCGGCTGGCATCACGGCCGTTACCGCGCGACCCGCAGCCAACGCGCACGCGAGCTGCTGACGGAGCTGGTCCCGGCGCTGCTGCGCACGTTCGGCGCTTCGGCCAATCCGGACGCCGCGTTCTTGCGCTTTGACCAATTCCTCGCGCGGCTGCCGGCAGGCGTGCAGCTCTTCTCGCTGCTCTACAACAATGGCGCGCTGCTCGAGCTGATGGCGGAGATCATGGCCGCAGGGCCCCGGCTTGCCGATCTGTTGGCGCGCCGACCCGGTCTGCTCGATGCGGTGTTGAGCGAAGGATTCTTCGATCCGCCGCCCTGGCGCGAGGAGCTCGCCGCCGAGCTCGACCGTCTGCTCGATGGCGCCAGCGATTTTCAGGACGTGCTCGACCTCGCCCGGCGCTGGGTCGGCGATCGCAAGTTCCAGATTGGCGTGCAATTGCTGCGTGCCCGGCTGGACAGCGAGGCGGCCGGCGCCGCCTTCGCCGACATCGCCGAAGCGACGATCACGGGATTGCTGCCGCGCGTCGCCGCCGAGTTCGCCGTGAGCCACGGCCGGGTGCCCGGCGGCGGCATGGTCGTGCTCGGACTCGGCAAGCTCGGCAG
>JASHUO010000557.1 GCA_030039975.1 Alphaproteobacteria bacterium | reverse complement strand
TACCAGCGCGGCACCTGAAGCTGGACGGTGACATCCTCCTGTCCGCCGAGGCGGCGCAGCTCGGCGAGGGCCTCGAACCAGGCGACGCGCGGATGGGTGTGCTGCATATAGGTCGTGGCGCCCATCATCGCGTTCCAGACGAGATAGGGGAGGAAAAAGCCGAGCAACACCGCATCGATCGCGCCGGTGCCGCAGCTTCTGCCGCCCCAGGCGAGGAGGGCGAGGAAGCCGGTGAGGAAGCACAGCAGCAGCGCGAAATCTGCCCAGAACACGGCGCGGCGCCCGTTTCGCCGCCGCGGAACGAATTTGTCCTTCCACCAGCGCTCGACGAGGTAATAGGGCGCGAAACCGAGCGGCCCGCGATACAGCCGTTCGAGCGCCCGCCGCCAGGCCGGCAGCCGATCGAACTCCGCTTTGGTCATCGGCGACCAGGAATTGAAGCCGCGCAGATTGGCCAGGCGGTGATGGAGGCGGTTATGCTGCACCTGCCAGAGGCTGTAATTGTGCAGCGCCGGCAGGAAGGCGATGCGGCCGATGACGGCATTGCTGCGGCGGCTGTCGGTATAGGCGCCATGGGCGGCGTCATGGCCGATGACGAAGAGCGAAGAGATCGCAAGGCCCGCCAGCACCGACGCCGCCAATCGGGCGCCAAGCGGCGCCAGCATCACGGCGCCGGCGACCCCGGCCGCATAGACGGCGATGGTGGCTAGCAGCAAGGCCCAGGCCAGGACGCTCGAACGCCGGACATAGGGCTCCAGCGCCCTGCGCAATTGCCTCGCTTCGCTGCTCTGCATGGCCGCGCTCGCCCCTCCGTTCCCGCCACGTCAGGTTAAACAGCTGCTCCGCTGCATGCAATCCTCCAGCGTGCCGGACGCGACGCCTCGGGGCTCAGCGCGCGGCCGCCAGCGCCGCGGCTGAGCCGGCGGTCTTGGCCGCCGCGTCGCGGCGGCGGAGATGCAGGGTCTTGGTGAAGGCGGCGTGGACGGTGCCGGCGGCATCGGTGAGCTCGACCTGCCAGGTGCGCTCGAGCTTGCCGTCGCGCTCGAGCAGGCGCCGGAGTTCCGCCAGCTCCGCCTCCTCGATGCGGAAACGCGCATAGAGCGTCGAGCGGCCGGGCTTGCGGAACTCGATCGTGGCGGCCTTGTCCCAGACGATGTAGTGCGGCCCGAGCCGGCGCGCCAGCATCACCAGCAGGATCGGATCGATCGCCCCGTACATGCTGCCGCCGAAGGTGGTGCCCCAATAGCCGCGGGTCTTCCAGTTGAGCGGCAGCTTGACGCGCACCTCGCTGTAATCGCCAGCGGCATAGATGATTCGGGCGCCGGTGCGCCGATAGCAGGGATAGAAGTTGAAGGCGAAGCGCAGCAGCCGCGTCTTCAGCGACTCGCTCATCCCGAGATCCGCGCCGTTTCGACCGCTGCGAAGTCTAACATCGCCCCGGCTCAGATGCGATGATAGTCGCGATACCAGGCGACGAAGCGCGGCAGGCCGATATCGATCGGCGTCGTCGGCGTGAAGCCCAGATCGCGCGTCGTCTTGCTGATATCGGCATAGGTCGCCGGCACGTCGCCGGGTTCCATCGGTGCGAGCTCGATCGCCGCCTTCTTGCCGAGCGCCGCTTCGAGGAGAGCGATGAACCGCATCAGCTCCTCGGCGCGGTGATTGCCGAGATTGTAGACGCGATAGGGCGGCGCGCCGTCATCCGTCGGCGGCCGGTCGAGCGCCGCAAGCACGCCGGCGACGATGTCGTCGATATAGGTGAAGTCGCGCCGCATGGCGCCGCGATTGAACACCCGGATCGGCCTCCCGGCGAGGATCGCGTCGGTGAAGATCCAGGCGGCCATGTCCGGCCGTCCCCAGGGGCCGTAAACGGTGAAAAAGCGCAGCGCGGTCATCGGCAGGCGATGGAGATGCGCATAGCAATACCCCATCAGCTCATCGGCCTTTTTCGTCGCCGCATAGAGCGAGCGCGGCGTGTCGACAGGATCCTCGATCGAGAAGGGCAGCTTCTCGTTGCCGCCATAGACCGAGGAGGAGCTGGCGAAGACGAGGTGTTTGAGGCGCGGCAAGCGCCGGCAGGCCTCGAGCACCTCGAGATGCCCATTGATGTTCGAGCTGATATAGGCGTGCGGATTGACCAGCGAGTAGCGGACGCCGGCCTGCGCGGCGAGGTGGATCACCCGGTCGATCGCGCCATGGCGCTCGATCAGCGCCGCGAGCGCGCCGCGCTCGGCAATGTCGAGGCGATGGAAGCTGAAGCCGGTGGCGCGGGCAAGCGCCGCAAGCCGTGCCTCCTTGAGCGCCACGCTGTAATAGTCATTGAGATTGTCGACGCCGATCACCTGCTCACCCCGGTCGAGAAGCGCCTGGCTCGTGGCGGAGCCGATGAAGCCGGCGGCGCCGGTGATGAGGATGGTCATGCTCGGCGGTATAGCCTGCCCCGGCGCGGAAATCACCTGTTGCGTGCGCGTGGCCGCGCGGTTGGCAGGCTCGCTTGACTCGCCTATGGTTGTTTCAAATCGGGAGGATGGCGATGAAGAGCTATGATGTCGTCGAGTTCGGCGCGCCGCTCAAGGCGACGGAGAAACCGACGCCGAAGCCGCAGGGCACCGAGGTGCTGCTGCGCACGCTCGCCGCCGGCGTCTGCCACAGCGACCTGCATATCTGGGAGGGCTGGTACGATCTCGGCGGCGGCAAGAAGCTCACCGTCCGGGATCGCGGTTTGGTGCCGCCGCTCACCATGGGCCATGAAATCGTCGGCGAGGTCGTGGCGCTCGGGCCGGAAGCGACCGGCGTCAAGCCCGGCGACAAGCGCTTGGCGCATCCCTGGATCGGCTGCGGCACCTGCCCCGTCTGCCGCCGCGGCGAAGAGCAGCTCTGCCTCGCGCCGCGCTTCCTCGGCGTGCAGCGGCCGGGCGGCTATGCCGATCACGTGCTGGTGCCGCATCCGCGCTATCTGCTCGAGCTCGGCACGCTGAGCCCGGCGCAGGCGGCGCCCTATGCCTGCTCCGGGATCACCGCCTATGGCGCGTTGAAGCGCGTCGGCGAAGCCATCCTGCGGGAGCAGCCGATCCTGGTGATCGGCGCCGGCGGTCTCGGTCTCATGTGCCTCTCCTTGCTCAAGGCGATGGGCGGCAAGGGTGCCGTCGTTGCCGATATCGACCCGGGCAAGCGCCGGGCCGCGCTCGAGGCGGGCGCGGTGGCGGCGGTCGATGCCGGCGCCGCCGATGCGGTGAAGGCGGCGCAAGAGGCGGCCCGGGCCCCGATCGGCGCCGCCATCGATTTCGTCGGTGCGTCGGCAACCGCCAGGCTCGGCGTCGACGCCGTCGCCAAGGCCGGCAAATACGTCATCGTCGGGCTCTTCGGCGGCGACATCACGCTGAGCCTGCCGCTCATCCCCATGCGTGCCATCACCATCCAGGGCTCCTATACCGGCAGTCTCGCCGAGATGAAGGAGCTGCTGGCCCTGGTGGCCACCGGCAAGGTGCCGCCGGTGCCGGTGCACGAGCATCGGCTGGCGGAGGCAAATGCCGTACTCGAGTCGCTGAAGGCCGGCCGCGTCGTCGGCCGGGCCGTGCTGACGCCATAGGCTATGCCGCGCCGGCGCTCAACGAGCGGGATGGTAACGGGAACCTGCCCGCGCGCGCTGCGTTGATGCCGGCGTCGGCGCCGCGGGGCGTCCGCCCAAGCCGCCGCAAACCGGAAACGGGAATGCGCCGCGCCGCATGGAACGTTGAGCGTTCTCTACCGTTCGTTGGGCGCCAAACAAGGCTGGGAGTTGGAAGATGCCAGTGCCTGTCCGCATGATCCTTGCCGCCTTGCTGATCATGCTGCCGCTCGCTGCCTGTTCTTCGCAAGGCTCGGGCCTGCCGCCGCTCGGCCCCGCGTCGAACACCGACGAAGCCAATTACAAGCTCGGCGCCGGCGACAAGCTTCATATCGCCGTGGTGGGCGCCGACGACCTGACCGGCGATTATGCGGTCGGCGACAACGGCGGCGTCAGCATGGCGCTGATCGGCGACGTCCAGGCCAAAGGCCTCACCCGGGCGCAGCTCGAGAAAGCGATCGCGGACAAGTTGGCGCAGGGCTACATCAAGAACCCCAAGGTGAGCGTCGCGATCCTCACCTACCGGCCGTTCTACATCTATGGCGAAGTGCAGAAGCCCGGCGAATATTCTTATGCCAGCGGCATGCGCGTGATGAGCGCCGTCGCGACCGCCGGCGGCTTTACCTACCGCGCCAACCAGAATTACGCCGTGGTGACGCGGAACGGCCAGGAGCGCCGCGCCTCTCCGGACGCGCCAATCGAGCCCGACGACATCATCAAGGTGCCCGAGCGCTATTTCTAACGTCGGGAAGCGATGGCGGCCGCAGCGTGCGGCCGCCATCGGAACTTTCCTCTCTCGCGCCATCCTCGCTGAAGGGTTGGCGCGACTGCGCGTCGAAGCGCTCACGACAAAGCGTCGCATTGCACTCCGCCAGCACTCCCTCACGATAATGATGACCAGTGCCGGTGCGGTCGGGCCTTCCGACATGCCCGGACGTTAGACTCGCTGCGAGCCGAGAGAGGAGGCGGGGGATGGAGCCGCTAGAGGAACGCATTCGTGAGCGCGCGTACCAGATTTGGGAGCGCGAGGGAAAGCCGGACGGCCGCGACGCCGAGCATTGGCAGCAGGCCGCTTCCGAG
>JASHUO010000556.1 GCA_030039975.1 Alphaproteobacteria bacterium | reverse complement strand
CGACGAATTCGGCGATACTTTCGGGATCATCTACGGCGTCACCGCCGACGGGTTCACGCAACGCGAGCTGCGCGACCGGGTCGAAGCGATCCGCTCGCGGCTGCTGCAGGTTCCGGACGTATCCAAGATCGAGATCCTCGGCGCCCAGGACGAGAAGATCTTCGTCCAATTTTCGACGCAGCAGCTGGCGGGTCTCGGGATCGACCGGGGGGCCCTGGTCGCCGCGCTCGCCGCGCAGAACATCGTCAGCCCGTCCGGGACCATCCAAACCGGCAACGAGACGCTGACACTCCGCGTAACCGGCGCTTTCGCATCCGAGCAGGACATCCTGAACGTGAATTTCGTCGCGAACGGCCATCTGATCCGCCTGCGCGACATCGCCAACGTCTATCGCTCCTATGCGGATCCGCCGCAACCGATGTTCCGCGTGAACGGCCAGTCCGCCATCGGTCTTGCCATCGCCATGCGGGAAGGCGGCGATATCCTGGCCCTTGGCCGGAACGTCGAGCAGACCATGCGCGAGATCCGGGCCGATCTGCCGATCGGCATCGAGCCGATCCTGGTGGCCGATCAGCCCTACGTCGTCGACCATGCCATCCACGACTTCACCACCTCGCTGTGGCAGGCGATCGCCATCATCATGGCCGTGAGCTTCGTCAGTCTCGGCCTTCGCGCCGGCGCGGTCATCGCGCTCTCGATCCCGCTGACGCTCGCGATCGTGCTGTCGGCGATGGAATTGACCTCGATCGACCTGCAGCGGATCTCGCTTGGGGCGCTGATCATCGCCCTTGGCCTCCTGGTCGACGACGCGATGACGACGGTCGACGTCATGACCTCACGCCTCGCCGAAGGAGACAGCAAGGAGGCGGCGGCGACCTTTGCCTATAAGACATTGGCGCTGCCGATGCTGACCGGCTCATTCGTCACCGCGGCCGGGTTCGTGCCGATCGGCTTTGCCAGGAGCTCGGCGGGTGAATACACCTTCTCGATCTTCGCCGTCGTCGGTTATGCGTTGCTGCTTTCCTGGGCCGTGGCGGTCGTCTTTGCGCCTTTGCTCGGCGTGGCGATCCTCGCCAAGCCGAAAGCAAAGCCGTCAGGCAAGCCCAGCGTCATCCTGCGTTATTTTCGTGGATTTGTGGTCGGCGCGCTGCGGGCGCGGTGGATCACGATCGGCGTCACCCTCGCCTGCTTCGTCGCCGCGTTGTTGGTCGCCCCGCACGTGCCGCGTCAGTTCTTTCCGCCGTCGGATCGCCCGGATCTTTTGGTGGATGTCACGTTGCCGCAAAACGCCTCGATTTATGCCAGCGAGGACGCAGCCGAGCGCGTCGACGGCCTGCTCAGAGGCGATCCGGACGTCGCACGCTGGAGCACCTATGTCGGTCGCGGTGCGATCCGCTTCTATTTGCCGCTCGACGTCGCCTTGCCGAACGACTTCTTCACGCAGGCCGTCGTTGTCGCAAAGGATGTGCCGGCCCGCGAGCGGGTGCACAAGAAGCTCGAGGCGGCGCTCGCGGAAAAGCTCCCGAACGCGGTGGTCCGGGTGTCGCCGCTCGGGCTCGGACCGCCCGTCGGATGGCCCATCCAATATCGCGTCAGCGGGGAGGATATCAACGAGATCCGGGATATCGCGATGCAGCTCGCGCAGGTCGTGGCGGCCGATCCCGGCTCCCGGCACGTCAATTTCGATTGGATGGAACCGGCGCGAATGGTGCGCATCCGCATCGACCAGGATCAGGCGCGGCTCCTGGGATTGAGCTCCGGAGCAATTGCCTCGGTAATGAATACGGTCGTCACCGGCGCGCCGGTGACGCAGGTTCGGGACGGCATCTACCTGATCGACGTCCTGACCCGGGCGAACGACGAGCAGCGTCTGTCACTTGCGACCTTGCGCACGCTGCAGCTTCCGCTCGCGAACGGACGTACCGTTCCGCTGAGCCAGGTCGCAAGCTTCGATTTCGGGCAGGAATACCCGCTCATCTGGCGCCGCGATCGCGTTCCAACGCTGACCGTGCAAGCCGACGTCGCCCCCGGCGTGCTGCCCGAGGCCGTGGTCGGCGCGCTCGCTCCGGCGGTCGCAAAGCTGAGCGCCACGCTTCCGCCATCCTATCGGATCGCGGTCGGAGGCACGGTGGAGGAAAGCGCGAAATCTCAGGCGTCGGTTGTTGCCGTCGTGCCGCTGATGCTGTTCCTGATGATCACTTTCCTGATGATCCAATTGCAGAGTTTCAGTCGCCTCTTCCTGGTGCTGAGCGTCGTCCCCATGGGCCTCATCGGCGTCGTCGCCGCCCTCCTCATCTTCAACAAGCCGCTCGGCTTCGTGGCCATTCTGGGCATTCTGGCGCTGCTTGGCATGATCGCCCGCAACGCCGTCATCCTCATCGAGCAGATCGATTTCGAGCTGGCGCAGGGCCGCGAGGCATGGGATGCGGTCATCGAAGCGACCTTATCGCGCTTCCGCCCGATCATGCTGACGGCGGTATCCACGGTTCTCGGATTGATCCCGATTGCGGTGACGATCTTCTGGGGTCCGATGGCCTACGCCATCATGGGCGGTCTGCTGGTGGCGACGATGCTCACGCTGATTTTCCTCCCCGCGCTATACGTCGCCTGGTTCCGCATCAAGGAGCCCGCCGTTCGCGGCGACGTGCTTGCAGCAGCTCACGGCAGCTAACCTTCGTGCCCCAACCGCGCCACGGGCAACCAGGCGGGAATCAGAGAGGTGTTAGATGGCTCAGCAACCCGAGAAAGCGATCAAGCTGGCCTTGCAGGGTGGCGGCTCCCATGGCGCCTTTACCTGGGGCGTCCTTGACCGGCTGCTGGAGGACGAGCGACTTCACATCGGGGGCGTCAGCGGCACCAGCGCCGGTGCAATGAACGCCGTGGCCCTCGCGGACGGGATGGCGCGGGGTGGCCCGGTGGAGGCGCGGGAGTGCCTGGAGAGGTTCTGGGCGGCGGTCAGCGCTGCGGCCCAGTACAGCCCGATCCGCCGCTCGCCGATCGACCTGTTCATGGGCAACTGGAGTCTCGATGCGTCGCCGGGATATATAATGATGGACATTCTCTCGCGCGTGTGTTCCCCCTACGAGCTCAATCCCTGGGGTTTGAACCCGCTGCGCGACGTGGTGGCGAAGTGCATCGACTTCGGCCGCGTCAACGACCCGGGCGGCGTCAAGCTGTTTCTGACCGCGACCAATGTCCGGACCGGCCGGCCGAAGGTCTTCCGGCAACCCGGCATCACCCTCGACTGCGTCATGGCCTCCGCGTGCCTGCCTTTCCTCTTCAAAGCGGTCGAGATCGACGGCGAGTCCTATTGGGACGGCGGCTACATGGGAAACCCGGCGCTCTTCCCGCTCGTCGACGAATGCGAGGTAGGGGATCTGGTCCTGATCCAAATCAACCCGTTCTATCGGCCGGATGTCCCGCGATCGGCCAGAGACATTCAGAACCGAGTGAACGAGATCACCTTCAACGCCGCCCTGCTGAAGGAACTGCGCGCGCTCGCCTTCCTCTGGGAAGTCATTCACCACGAGAACCTCGAACGCGAGCGGTACCGCGACACCCGTATCCATGCCATTCACGATGAAGGGACGATGCTGGGGCTCGGCGTCTCCAGCAAACTGAATGCCGAGTGGGCCTTCCTCACCTATCTCCGAGATCAAGGCAGAAAGGCCGCCGAAAGCTGGTTGTCGGTGCACTACCAGGACCTCGGCGTCCGCAATTCGCTCGACCTTTCCTGGATCTTCGACGAGAGCCTGAAGCCAGCGCATCTTCCGGAAGATGCCGATCGAGACTACCGGCTCACGGCGGTCGCGCGATGACCGGCTTGCGCGCGATCGCTCGTGCGTCGCGATCGCCGCGCCTCGGGTGACGCGCAGACCTCGAACCACGCTCTCGCAGCACTTTGCCACTGCTGACGTGGGGATGATGCGATGGGACTTCTCGGTATCCTGCTCGGGCTCGGACTGATCATCTGGCTGGCCTTTCGGGGATGGAGCGTCCTGCTGCTTGCGCCCGTCGCGGCGCTGGTGGCTGCCGCCTTTGCGCGCGAGCCGCTTCTCGCCCACTGGACGCAGACCTTCATGGGCAGTGGCGCGCAGTTCGTGGCGCAGTTCTTCCCGCTGTTCTTGCTCGGCGCCGTGTTCGGCAAGCTCATGGACGATAGCGGATCGGTGACGGCCATTGCCGATTTCATGACGAGACGGTTGGGGCAAGAGCGCGCGATGCTCACGGTCGTGCTCGCCGGCACGCTCGTCACCTATGGCGGCGTCAGCCTCTTCGTCGCGTTCTTCGTGCTGGTTCCCATGGCACAGGCGCTGTTCCGCGCGGCGGGCATTCCGCACCGGCTGATCCCGGCGGCGGTCACGCTTGGGACCTCCACCTTCACGATGTCGGCACTGCCGGGAACGCCGGCGATCCAAAATGCAATCCCGATGCCATTCTTCGGAACGACGCCCCTGGCCGCACCCGGCCTCGGCATCATCGCCGCCGCCATCATGCTCGGCTTCGGGCTCTGGTGGCTCGCCCGCGCCGAAGCGGCCGCCCGACGCGGAGGCGAAGGTTATGGCACGGCGCGCCCCGCTCCGGTCGAGGCCGCGGCCGATGACCAGACCGTCCGCGAACGCGCGACCACGGCACGCGAGTTCGATCCCTCCGAGATCCGTCGCGGCCGCCGTACCGCTGCGATGCCTGCCATTGCGCTGGCGGCGCTGCCGTTGCTCGTCGTGGTCTGCGTCAACGTCCTGATGTCGCTGCTCGTCCTGCCGCGCCTCGACGTCGCGTTTCTTGCCGAGAAGCGCTGGGGTGCGACCTCGCTCGCCGCCGTGGGCGGCGTGTGGTCCGTGGTGACGGCGCTCGCGGCGGCGATCCTCACCGCCATCGTCATCAACTGGCGGCGCCTGCCGGCGTTGCGCGACACCATGGATGCGGGTGCTAATGCCTCGGTCCTGCCGGTGCTCAGCGTTGCGAGCCTCGTCGGCTTTGGCGCGGTCGTCGCCGCGCTGCCGGCGTTCAGCATGGTGCGCGACTGGCTGCTGTCGATCGAGGGCGGGCCCCTCGTCTCGCTGGCCGTCGCAACCACGACGCTTGCCGCCTTGACCGGCTCCGCTTCCGGCGGGCTGACGATTGCGCTCGATGCGCTGGGTGGAACTTACATGCGCCTTGCAGCCGAGGCCGGTATCGATCCTGCGCTGCTGCATCGCATCGCCGTGATCGGCGCCGGCACGCTCGACAGCTTGCCGCAGAACGGCGCCGTCGTCACGCTGCTCGCGGTGTGCGGCTCGACCCATCGAGAAAGCTATCTCGACCTGCTGGTGGTCGCCATCGTGGGCCCGCTGATCGCGCTTGTCGTGGTCATTGCACTCGGTTCCGCATTCGGCTCCTTCTGAGCTGCCAACGGCACAGACGCAATTGGACGGGACGTGCGCTCGGAATCAGCGGGCAGCCGTCGGCAGGGATGCGCGGATGCGCTGTGAAAACTCCGGCTCCGGCGCGCCGCCAGCTGCCTCTGCCGCCGCGTTGATCAGCGAGCGTCGCCGCAATTCGTCGAACGGCAGGGTCGTGTCCACCCGCCCCGAGTGGTAGAGGTAGCTGTCGATCAGACCGTTGAAGAGATGGCGGATGTTGAACCGCCCCTTGCGCCCGGCGGCGTTCGCGTAGCGAATGATGTTGATGGTGCAGTTGTTGGTCAGCAAGTTATAGAACTCTGGCCGGTCGGCAAGTTCGTTGATCCGCGCCAGATAGATCATCAACAACCGCCGCACGTTGTCGGGCGCGGTGTTGAGGCGATAGAGATACACGGCCTCTCGGCGGTGAATGGCGCGCACACCCACGATGTCACGCTCCTCACCCACCACGTAAATCAGCTCGAATTGCTTGAACAGGGAGGCGATCGGCTCGAAGCCGCGGCCCACCTCCGGCCGGGTCTCGATGGAGATGCTCAGCGGCCAGGTGTTGTCGAAGACGAAACTGACGAAGGTGTGCGCGATCGGTCCTTTGCTCCAGTAGGACACGAAAAAATCCAAGCCGATCACGTGGGAAAGCTCAATGTCGCGCTCTTCATAGCGCACCGTGAAATCGTCCCGGCTGCGGTAGTCGAAGTTGCGAACGCCCGTGAGGCGCACGCGGTCCCCATCGATGAACGCCCGCGGCATCACGGCAACCTCCGGACGCCAGTTCCGATCGTGCGAGGGCGTGATGGTGAGAAACCAGGCAAGGACCCCGAGCATCAGCACGAACGCCGCCACCGGCATGCGCCGCCGGCGCGAGAGCCAGAACGCCCAGATCGCGAATGCCGCAAACGCCACGGCCAATCCCAGCCGCAACTCTGGCCACGGCAGGTTCGAATAATAGATGGCGAGCGTCGTCCATAAGCTGGCGACGATCCTGGCCAGATGCTTCAGTCCGGCGATCAACCAGCGGAGCAACGTCGACATAGGGCGGCCACTTGTCTCGGTGAATTCGTCGAATGTGAATTCCGCCGCGGCAGTCAACCAGGCCTCATGCTCGCGCGTCGACGACCGAAGGGCGTGCGCACCGTGCGGCCCGGGCGGGACACCCCGTCGGAGATCGGAGATTGGCCTTACCTTCCAAGTATAAACGCGCCACTCGCGTTCCGGAAAGGCGCTGCGGGTCGAAAAGGGGCGGGTTCCCGGAAATGGGGCTATCCGCCAACCAGGTCGTGCGCCGGCTCTGTCACGATGGCGGACGGCGCCGGCCTTCGGGCATCAGCAATGCTGGTCGCGCATCTAGGGGAGACACCTGATATACGCCGCCGCGTCTGAGGCCAATGGTAGGCGACCACAACCGCGATCGGGACGCCGTGGGTCATGCAATGGCTTTCTCGCAAAGAACGCTCTGGTCCTGGCCGCTCGCTGCGCCCGACGGGCCTCTCGCCCCCGCCGGTACGAAGGCCGGAACTCACTTTCCCCCGCGTCGCTTGGCGTAGCGCCGCGATCGCCCTTGCCGCCAGGGCGGGCGCAGCCATGGTCTCGAACGTCTGCATCGACGACTAGCATGCGCGCCGCCCTTCTCGCCACGGCCACGGCGCTCGCGCTCGCCGGCTGCGAAGTCGGTCCGGACTATCAACGGCCCAATTCGGACATCCCGAAGGAGTTCCGCTTCGAGATCAAGAACGTCCAAGACACCGCTAATAGCGAGTGGTGGCGGCAGTTCGACGATCCCGCGCTCGACGCGCTCATCACCACGGCCCTGTCGAACAACTGGACCCTGAAAACCGCGGCGGGACAGATCGAACAGGCGGCCGGCCTGCTGATGAGCACCCGCGCCGGCTTCTATCCGCAGCTCGGCTATAGCGGTGCGGCGGAGCGCGACCGCTTCTCGCAACGCGTCGTGCCGCTGCCGCCAGGGACGACGAATCCGCAGAACCTGTTTCAGGGGATCCTCGACAGCAGCTGGGAGATCGACCTCTGGGGCCGCATCCGGCGCCAGACGGAGGCCGCTAAGGCCGGGCTCGTCGGCGCCGAAGAAGCGCGGCGCGGCGTGGTGCTGAGCCTGGTGGCGTCGGTGGCGATCTCCTACCTTCAGCTGCGCTCGCTCGACGCTCAGCTCGAGACCTCGGAAGAGACCTTGAAGGCTTATGCCGACGCCGTCCAGTATTTCACCCATCAGTTCCACTACGGCGAAGTCTCGATGCTGAATGTGCAGCAGGCGCGCGCGCAGTATGAGAGCGCGGCTTCGGTCATTCCGCAATTGCAGGCGCAGATCGGTCAGGCGGAAGACGCGCTCTCGGTGCTGATCGGCAGCGATCCCCGGCCGATCATGCGCGGCAAGACGCTGGTTGCGATGAGCCTTCCCGCCGTGCCGGCGGCGCTGCCCTCCGAGCTGCTCGAACGTCGCCCCGATGTCGCCCAGGCGGAGCAGAATCTGATCGCGGC
>JASHUO010000555.1 GCA_030039975.1 Alphaproteobacteria bacterium | reverse complement strand
AGCGCGAGAAAGAGGTGGTAGCGCCCCGCCGCCGCGCGAAAGCCGGAGCTGCCATCGGCGGTGATCCAGCGGCGAAACTGCGTGTTCGGCCGCTCGAAGGCCCCGCTGGTCTTCTCGGTTTCATACCAGGCGTCGCGCCACTGGCCCTCGACAAGCACACCCATCGCGCCATTCCTCCAACAAGACAACAAGGGGCAAGCTACCGGATGAACGCTCAGCTCGCAAAATGGCAGGCGACGAATTGGCCAGGGCGGAGTTCCCGCATCTGCGGCTCTTCCGCTGCGCAGCGCGCTTCGGCGAGCGGGCAGCGGGTGCGGAAGCGGCAGCCGGAGGGCGGGGCGATCGGCGAGGGCGGCTCGCCGGGCGCGACGCTTTGGGGCAGCGGCGCGTCCGGATCGGGCAGTGGAATCGCGCGCAGCAGCAGCGAGGTATAGGGATGCGCCGGCCCCTTGAAGACCTGCTCCGCCGGTCCGATCTCGCAAAGCTTGCCGAGATACATGACGGCGACGCGGTCGCTCACCGCTTTCACCACCGCGAGATCATGCGCAATGAACAGCAGGGTGAGGCCATAGCGCGCCTTCATATCCTCGAGCAGGTTGAGGATTTGCGCGCGGATCGACACGTCGAGCGCCGAAACCGGCTCGTCGCAGATCACCAGCTCGGGCTCAAGCACCAGGGCGCGCGCGATCGAGATGCGCTGGCACTGGCCGCCGGAGAATTCGTGCGGGCGGCGGCGCAGGACGAGCTCAGGATCGAGCCCCACCGCTTCCAGCACCGCGCGCACGCGTCGCTCGCGCTCGGCCCGGTCGCGCACCCCGGCGATGATCAGCGGCTCGGCGATGATGTCGCCGACGCGCCGGCGCGGATTGAGCGAAGCGATCGGGTCCTGGAAGATGAGCTGCACACGCCGGCGCAGCCGCCGCAGGGCGTCGCCGCTTGTGGCGGTAAGCTCGACATCCCCGAACACCACCTTGCCCGCGCTCGGCCGGATAAGCTGGATGACCGCGCGCCCAAGCGTCGACTTGCCGCAACCGCTCTCGCCGACAAGCCCCAGCGTCTCGCCCCGCCTCAGGTCGAAGCTGACATCGGAGACGGCATGAATGCGATGGACTCCGCTGCCGTACTCGACCACGAGATTCTCGACGCGGAGCAGCATCGGCTCGCGCCTCAGCTGCGCGCTGCCGCTTCCGGCCATCACACCTCCGCCCGGCTGCGGTCCGGCAGCGGGAACCAACAGGCATAATGATGGTCGCGCGAGTCCGCGGAGAGGGGCGGCGCTTCGCTGCGGCAGCGCTCGCGCGCATAGCGGCAGCGCGGGCTGAAAGGGCAGCCCGGCGTCGGCCGGGTCGGGTCGGGCGGCGATCCTGCGATCGCCGAGAGCCGCGTATGCGGCGGCGCGTCGAGGCGTGGAATCGCGGCCATCAGCGCTTCGGCATAAGGACTGCGCATCTGCCGGAAGAGCGCGCGCGTCGACGCCCGTTCGACGATGCGTCCGGCATACATTACCGCCACGTCGTCGGTGCGGCCGGCAACCACGCCGAGGTCATGGGTGATGAGGATCATCGCCATGTGCCGCTTCTGTCGCTCGCGCGCCAGCAGGTCGAGGATCTGTGCCTGCACCGTGACGTCGAGCGCCGTGGTCGGCTCGTCGGCGATCAACAGCCGCGGCTCGCAGGAAAGCGCGATGGCGATCGCAACGCGTTGGCGCATCCCGCCAGAGAGCTGGTGCGGAAATTGGTGCGCCCGCCGCTCCGGCTCGGGAATGCCGACTTCGGCAAGCAGCGCCACGGCACGCGCCATCGCCGCGCGCGCCGCGAGCCCCATATGCTCGGTGAGCGCCTCGGCGATCTGGCTGCCGATGCTGAGCACCGGATTGAGCGAGGTCATCGGATCCTGGAAGACTGCGGCGAGCTCGCGTCCGCGCAGGCGGCGGAGATCGCGACGCGACAGACGCAAGAGATCGCGCCCGTCGAAGCGTATCGCCCCCGCGAGCCGCGCGCCCGGCGGCAGCAGCCGCAAGATGGCGCGCGCCAGCATGGTCTTGCCCGAGCCGGATTCGCCGACGATGCCGAGGCTGCGGCTCGGCGCCAGCGACAGGCTGACGCCACTGACGGCGCGCAACGGGCCGCGTTCGGTCGGCAGCGCCACCGCGAGATCCTCGATCTCGAGCAGCGGCGTCTCGCTCACGACGCGCCGCGCCGGGGATCGGTGATCGCGCGCAAGCTGTCGCCCACCAGGTTGAAGGCGAGCACGGTCAGGAACATGGCGACCGCCGGGATGAAAGCGATATGCGGTGCGATGTCGAGGCTGTCGCGGCCTTCGGCGATCATGCCGCCCCAGCTCGGCTGGGGCGGCGGCACGCCGAGGCCGAGAAAGCTCAGAATGCCTTCGACGACGACGGTGACGGCGACGAGCACCAGGAAATACGCGCCGAGCGGCAGCATGATGTTGGGCAGGATTTCGCGCCGCAGGATGCGCAGATGTCCGGCGCCGAGCGCGCGCGCCGCGGTCACGAACTCGCGCTCGCGGATGGCGAGCGTCGCCGCGCGCGCAACGCGCGTTACTGCCGGCACGGTGAGGATCGCCAGCACGAGGATGACGTTGGTCACGGACTGGCCGAGATAGGCGACGATGGCGAGCGCCAGGACCAGCGGCGGAAAGGCCAGCAGCACATCGGTGGTGCCGATCGCGAAAGTCTCGAAGCGGCCGCGGAAATATCCCGAGAGCATGCCGAGCAGCGTGCCGACGAGGGTGGCGGCAAGCGGCGCGAGCAGGCCGATCTCGAGCGAGGCACGGGCGCCAAAGATGACGCGCGCGAGAATATCGCGGCCGAGCGCATCGGTGCCGAGGAGATGGGCCGCGCTGGGTGGTGCGCGCCGCGCCAGCAGCGCTTGGGCGAAGGGATCGGCGAGCGGCAGGAGATCGGCGAAGATGGCGAGAGCGACGACGAGCGCGATCCAGGACGAGGCGAGCCAGAAGACGATCCCGAGGCGCCGCCGCCGGCGCGCCGGCATCTCGAGCTCGAGCGCGAGCTTCCCGGCGGAGTCAAGCGCGGCCATGGCGGATGCGCGGATCGAGCACGGCGTAGAGCATGTCGACGAGGAAGTTCACCAGCACGAAGCCGATGGCGACGAGCAGCACGCCGCCCTGCAGGATGATGAAATCGCGCAGATAGATCGATTCGAGCAGCAACCGGCCGACGCCGGGAAGCGCGAAGATCGACTCGGTGATCACCGCGCCGCCGATCAGCCGGCCGATATTGAGCCCGATCACCGTGACGAGGGTGAGCGAGGACGGCTTCAGCGCGTGCACGAGCAAGATGCGTCGCGGCGACAGGCCCTTGGCCCGCGCCATGGCGATGTAGTCCTCCTGCAAGGTCGAGATCATGTCGCTTCGGAGGACGCGCATGATCGTCGGCCATTCCAGCAGCGCCAGCGTCGCCCCGGGCAGCGCCATGCTGCGGAGATTGCCGAGGAGACTGTCGGAGAGCGGCACGTAAGCGGTGGCCGGCAACAGATGGAGGCGCAGCGCGAAAACGAAGATGAGCAGGATCGCCAGCATGAACGGCGGCACCGAAAGACTGCCGAAGGCGATGCCGGCGACGGTGCGGTCGAAGGCCGAGCCGGGGCGCACCGCGCAGAGGATGGCGAGGGGCACGCCGATCAGGATGCCGCCGAGCTCGGCCATGATCAGCAGCTCGAGCGTGACCGGCAGCCTGCCGGCAATCGCGTTCAGCACCGTCTGGCCGGTCCGATGCGAGGTGCCGAAATCGCCGTGGAGCACGCCCCAGAGCCAATGCAGATATTGCTGCCAGAGCGGCAGGTCGAGGCCGAGCTGCTTGTGGAGCGCCGCGACATTCTCCGGCGTCGCCTGGTCGCCGAGCATCACGATGGCGAGATCGCCGGGCAGCAGATTGGCGATCAGAAAAGTGAGCGCCGTGACCGCGAGGATGACGGGAACGAGATAAGCGAGCCTGCGGCCGATCAAACCGAGCATCCGACCCGGCTCCTAGGACTTCTTCTCCCAATAGGCGGCGGAGAGGTCGATGATGTCGCTGAACTGCTTGGGGATGCCCTTGAGCTGCGGCTTGGCGATCGAGAAGTAGTGGTTGTCCACCGTCCAGAACCACGGAACCTCGGTGTTCAGGATGCGCGCGATCTTGCAATAATCC
>JASHUO010000554.1 GCA_030039975.1 Alphaproteobacteria bacterium | reverse complement strand
GGTTTCGGCAGCGGCGCTGGCGCTTTCGCTGATCGTGTCGGGCCCGGTTCGGGCGGCGGAGCCGATCACCATCGGCTTCGGCATGGCGCTGACCGGCGGCTTGGCCGCCGTCGGCAAATCGGCGCTGCTCGGTATGCAGATCTGGCAGGAGGACGTCAACGCCAAGGGCGGGATCATGGGCCGCCCGGTGAAGCTCGTCTATTACGACGATCAGAGCAACCCGCCGACCGTGCCGGGCATCTATTCCAAGCTGCTCGACGTCGACAAGGTCAACCTCGTCGTCTCGGGCTATGCCACCAACATGATCGCGCCGGCCATGCCGGTGATCATGCAGCACAACGTGCTCTTCCTCAGCCTCTTCGGTCTCGCCGTCAACAACCAGTTCCACTACCCCAAATACTTCTCGATGCTGCCGACCGGCCCCGATCCCGAACGCGCCTTCTCGCAAGGCTTCTTCGATGTCGCGATGGCGGCCGATCCCAAGCCCAAGACCATCGCCATCGCCGCGGCCGATGCGCAGTTCGCTCAGAACGCCGCCGATGGTGCGCGCAAGCTCGCCAAGGCGGCGGGGCTCAAGATCGTCTACGACCGCAACTATCCGCCGACAACGACCGACTACACGCCGATCGTCCGCGCCATCCAGGCGGCCAATCCCGAGATCGTCTACATCGCCTCATATCCGCCGGACTCGGTCGGCATGATGCACGCGATCAACGAGGTCGGGCTCAAGGCGCGCTTCGTCGGCGGCGGCATGGTCGGGTTGCAGGTAACCGCGATCAAGCAGCAGCTCGGCGCGCAGCTCGACGGCTTCCTCGACTATGACTTCTGGATCCCCGCGCCGACCATGCAATTCCCGGGCATCCTTGCCTTTCTGAAGACCTACCAGGCGAAGGCGGGTGAAGCGGGTGTCGATCCGGTCGGCTGGTATATCGCGCCGTTCGCCTACGCCAATCTCCAAGTGCTGGCCGATGCGATCGAAGGCACGAAGTCGCTCGACCAGGACAAGCTCGCCGACTACATCCGCACCCACACCTTCAACACGATCGTCGGCGACATCGCCTATGGCAAGGACGGCGAATGGTCGAAGTCGCGCGTGCTCGAGGTGCAGTTCCAGGGCCTCAAGACCGGCAGCATCGACGAGCTCAAGGACGTGAACCACGAAGCCATCCTCGAGCCTTCCGAGTACCGCACCGGCAAAGTGGAGCCGTTCAACGCGGCGAAGAAATAGCGCACGCTCCCGCTCGGCGAGTCCCTCCCTCTCCGCCCCATTGGGGCGGAGAGGGTTGGGGTGAGGTGGGGTTGTCGAAAGCTGCGCGCGCCGTATCCGACAGCCGCTACCCGATCTTCACCAGCGCTCCGCCATCGACGGGGAGCGCGACGCCGGTGATGAAGGACGCTTCATCGGAAGCAAGGAAGAGCGCCGCATTGGCGACGTCCCAGGCGGTGCCCATGCGGTTGCGCAGCGGCACCCGGGCGTCGCGCTCGGCGGCGACTTCGGCGCGCGGCCGGCCGCTGCTCCGCGCGCGCGTGTCGACCGCCATCGGCGTATCCATCAGCCCCGGCAGGATGACATTGGCACGGATGCCATAGCCGGCATTGTGGATGGCAAGCTGCTGCGTATAGGCGATCATCGCCGCCTTGGTCGCTTTGTACGCGACATAGGGATAGTTCTCCCAGGCCGCGACCGAGGAGATGTTGATGATCGCGCCGGAACGCTGCCGGCGCATCACCGGCAGCACATGCTTGCAGGCCATGATCGTGCCGCGCAGATTGATCGCGGCGATGCGATCGAAGGCCTCTTCGCTGATGTCGAGCGGCGAAGCGTCGCCGCCGGCGATGCTGACGCCGACATTGTTGTGCAGGATATCGACGCGGCCCCAGCGCTGCTCGGCGGCGGCGACCGCGGCTTTGAGCGTCGCCTCGCGCGTCACATCGGCCTCGAAAGCAACGCACTCGCCGCCCTCCTTCTTCGCCATCGCCGCGGTCTCTTCCGCCGACGCGAGAGCGCGGTCGACGGCGAGCACCTTGGCGCCTTCGCGCGCGAAGCGCAGCGCCGTGGCGCGGCCATTGCCCATGCCTTCGCCCGGGCTTTGCCCGGCGCCGACGATGATGGCGATCTTTCCTTCAAGACGCATGGCGTTCCTCGCTGGTTGAGATCAGGGCAGGCCGGCGCCCGGCACTGCGACGCGCGCATATTCGATCTTCCCGTCAGTCTTCTCGGCCATGGCCGGACCGCTGCCGGTGCAAGTGCAGAGAAACAGCGTGCGCCGGTCGGCGCCGCCGAGCATGCAGGCAAAGACGGTGCGGTCGCCGACCGAGACGCGCTGCGCGACGCGCCCGCCTTCGAACACGCGGCTCGCCTCATGGCCGCGCGCATCGCTGACCCAGATGGCGCCATCGGCATCGAGGCAGATGCCATCGGGGTAGCAGCCCGGCATCTCCGCGAAGACCCGGCGCGCGCCGAGCCCGCCATCGGCGCCGATGGCAAAGGCGCTGATCCGATGGGCGTAAGTCTCGGCGACGATCATCGTCTTGCCGTCCGGCGTGATCACCATGCCGTTCGGAAACATCAGATCCTCGGCGACGCGGGTGGCGCGGCCATCGCCATCGACGCGGATGAGGCCGGTGGTGCGCGGCGCTTCGCCGCCATGGCGGTCATAGCCGAAATTGCCGACATAGGCACGCCCCGCCGCATCGACGACCATGTCGTTGCACGGGCCGCCGGCCAGCGCCGAAAGATCGGCGACCGGGTGCAAGCGACCCGCTTTGAGCTCGAGCAGCGAGCGGTCCAGCATGGAGACGATGAGCAGTGTCCCGTCCGGTCGCCAGCCCAGCCCCGAGGGCCGCTTCGGCACGGTGGCGATGGTCTCGCTCTTGCCCGCGAGATCGACCGCGAGCACACGCTGCGAATAGAAATCCGAAAACCAGAGCCTGCCGTCATGCCAGCGCGGGCCTTCGGGAAAGGTGAGCCCGTCCAGCAGCACTTCGACCGTGTCGTCGCGCGACATCCGCCGTTCCTCCCCCGATCCTGTTTTCGGCGATGATAGCAGAGCTTCGCGCCCGTGCTATCGTCGCCGGCGCAGGGGAGGGTAGCGTCCATGGAGGCCCATCGCGTCGTCATCACCGAGCCGGGACCGCCGGAGGTGCTGCGCTCTGAGCGCGTCGCGCTCGCGGCGCCCGGCGCCGGCGAGGTGCTGCTGCGCCAGACGGCGATCGGGCTCAACTACATCGATATCCAGCACCGCACCGGGCGCTACGCGCTGCCGCGCTACCCGTCGCCGATCGGACTCGAAGCCGCCGGCGTGGTCGAGGCGGTAGGGCGCGAGGTAACAGAACTCGCCCCTGGGCAGCGCGTGGCCTATTCCTCAGCGCCGATCGGCGCCTATGCCGATTGGCGCCTGATGCCGGCGGATCGTCTCGTCCCGGTGCCGGACGGGATCGACGATGCGCGCGCCGCGTCGCTGATGACCAAGGGCCTCACCGCGCATTACCTGCTCTTCACCACCTATCCCGTGCGGCGCGGCGAGACCATCCTGGTCCATGCCGCCGCGGGCGGCGTCGGATTGCTGCTCTGCCAATGGGCAAAGCATCTCGGCGCGCGCGTTATCGGCACGGTGGGCAGCGCCGAGAAGGCAGAGATCGCCCGCGCCCATGGCTGCGACCTCCCCATCCTCTATCGCCAAGCGGATTTCCCCGCTGCGGTGCGCGCGGCAACCGAAGGCAAAGGCGTGCCCGTGGTCTATGACGGCGTCGGCAAGGACACCTTCGAGGGCTCGCTGCGCTGCCTCGCCCCGCGCGGCCTGCTCGTCAGCTACGGCACCCCCTCCGGCGCGATCCCGCCCTTCGACCTCTTCCGCCTCAACACCCTGGGCTCGCTCTACATCACCAGCCCCGCTTTCGTCACGCACACCACCCTCCGCAGCGAGCTGCTGTCCCGCGCCGACGCGGTGTTCGCGGCTGTTTCTTCCGGCGTTCTCAATGTCGAGATCCGCGCAACCTATCCCCTCGCGGACGCCGCACGCGCGCACACTGACCTGCAAGCGCGCCGCACCATCGGCGCCGCGATCCTGACACCGTAGCGCGGAGCCACCCCCCACCCCTCCCTCCCCCTCAAGGGGGGAGGGGGCTTTCATTTTTTGCGGCTCACAGCGGAGACCTTCAAACCTAGAAAAGAACCCCCTCCCCCCTTGAGGGGGAGGGAAGGGTGGGGGGTGACGCAAGCTCGCTATTAGCGTGCAATCCGCTCAACCTGCCCCGTCACCCCACTCGCAAACACCACTCCATTCGCGCTGACCGGAACACCCGCAACACGCAGCGCCTCCGCCGTCCAGGTATTGCACGTATTGCTGAGGCTGTAGGTGCCGGTCGAAGCGTAGAAGATGCTGCCGGTATAGGGGCCGTCGCCGATCCGGCGCGGATGATGCTGCGCATCCTGCTCGATATAGCCCCAGAGGAACTGCGCGAGCCTTTCGAGCCCGTCGTCTGAAACGGGGATCGCGTAGACGTTTGTGGAGCCGAAGAACGCGGCTGGCGCTTGCGTCAGGGGAATCACGAGAACGACCGAGGGACCGGGAAAGCCCGCCGCGAGGAAATCGCTCAGCCCCGGATTCGGCGCCATGTAATAGTCGCGCTGGCCCCAGCCGAAGACGACATAGCGTGCGCCGGGCATCGCGTCGCGCAGCGCCGCCAACGGCCCCGACATCGCCGCTGCGGGCAGGCCGATCTCCGTATGCCAGCCGCCGGCGATGACATAGAGCGTCTGGTGCTTCGGCGCGTTGCCGGCATAGGGCTCGACTGGCGACCAGGCGCAGCCTGA
>JASHUO010000553.1 GCA_030039975.1 Alphaproteobacteria bacterium | reverse complement strand
GCGTCGCGGCGATAGACCAGCAGATCGACCGGCGGACCGACGGTGAGATTGCTGCGCAACGTCGAATCCATCGAGATCAGCGCCAGCTTGACCCCGTCATAGAGATCCGTGTCGTAACTCGCGGCGCGGTCAAGGATGGGCTTGCCGTATTTGTGCTCACCGATCTGCAGGAAGGGCGTATCGGGCGTCGCTTCGATGAAATTGCCGGCGGCATAGATCTGGAAGAGGCGCGGATTGCCGCCGCTGATCTGGCCGCCGAGCAGAAACGACACGTCGAACGAAATGTTCTGCGCTTGCATCGCCGGGCCGTCGATGCGGTAGATGCGGCGCACCGCCTCGCCGACGAGCTGAGCTGCACGGAACATGCTTTTGGCGCCGAGCAGCGTTTCGACGATATCGTCGGCCTCGATGCCTTCGTGCAGCAGATTGACGATCGATTGAGTAAGGGCGAGGTTGCCGGCGGCGAGCAGCGCGATCACGCGCTCGCCCGGCTGCTCGAACACATAGGTCTTCGAGAAGGTCGCGATATTGTCGACCCCGGCATTGGTCCGCGTATCCGCGAGCAGCACCAGACCATCCTTGAGATCGAGCCCGACGCAATAGGTCATCCCGTCTTCCCCCGAGGCGCGGCGCTCATTGATCGGCGCCGGCCTGCATCACCTTCACCGCCACCGCCAGCTTCTCCGCGGCGATGCCGCGGCGGACGCCGCGCACCGGCGCCGCCGAGCGATAGTCGAGGCCGACGCTGGTACGGATATAGGCTTCGGTGGGGCAGATCCGGTTCGACGGATCGAACCCCACCCAGCCGAGATCGTGCACGAAGGCTTCGGCCCAGGCATGGCTCGCCTCATACTCGCGGGACTCGGTTCCGGTCCAGAGGTATCCGCCGACATAGCGGGCCGGAATGCCGAGGAGCCGCGCGCAGGCAATAAAAATATGCGCGTGGTCCTGGCAGACGCCGGAACCGGCGGCGAGCGCCTCGGCGGCGGTCGTCGCCGAATCGGTCGCGCCGAGAGTGTAGTCGACGGCATCGCGCACCGCGTTGAGCAGCGCATGCAGCTGCTTCAGCACCGAGCCTTGCGGCGCCACCTTGCCGGCGAGCGCCTCGATCGCGGCGTCCGGGGCCGTTAACGGGGTCTGGTGCAGGAAGAACAGCGGCGGCAACGGCTCGGGCGCGCCGCGAACGACGCCATGCGTCGCCGCGGTCTCGACCTCGCCCTCGACGAAGACCCGCGCCTCGCTATGGGGGTAGTTGACGGCATGGGTATGCGTGATGTTGCCGTAGCCGTCGACGAAGACCGGCAGCTCGCGCCGCCGGTCGCTCCAGACGCGCCATTCGACAATGCGCAGCCCCTCATAGCTGCGCGGCGTCAAGCGCAGGCTCTGGATCGCCAGCGCCACGGGGCTGTCGTAGCGATAGGAGGTTTCGTGGTGGACGCGCAGGCGCATAGCAGGGCGCTACATCAGGTAGAGCGTGCTGATCTCGTTGCCGAGCGTCACCGAACGATCGATGAAGTCGGTCAAGAACTCGTGCAGCCCCGATTGAAAGATGTCCTGGATGCGGCCGAAGCGCAGCCGCGCATGCAGCTCGCCGGCGATGCGGTGGCACTCGCCGCGCTTGCCGCCATAGGCCTCGGCGAGCAGCTCGAGATGGCGCACGATCTGCTCGTGGCAGCTGAGCAGCGAGCGCGGCATCTCCGGCCGCAGCAGCATCAGTTCCGCCACCAGCCAGGGCTTGAGCCGGTCCTGGTAGATCCAGTGATAGCTGCGCAAGGCGGAGACCGAGCGCAGGATCGCCTGCCAATGGTAGTAGTCGAGCGCGCCGCCGACGCCTTCATGGCGCGGCAGCAGCACATGATATTTGACGTCGAGAATCCGCGCCGTGTTGTCGGCGCGCTCGAGGAAGGTGCCGAGCCGCGTGAAGTAGAACGCATCGTTGCGCAGCATGGTGTTGGCATAGGCGCCGGCGAAGAGCAGCGATCGCTCTTTCACCCAATCGAGCAGCGCCGGCAGATCCGCCGCCGCGTCGAAGCGCTTGCCGCCGCGCGCCTGATGCCAGGTCTCGTTGAGGGCGTCCCACATGTCGACGGTGAGCGCGGTGCGCACGGCGCGCGCATTGCGGCGCGCCGTCTCGAGACAGGAATAGATGCTCGACGGATTGTCGGGATCGCGCACGAGGTAGTCGATGACCAGTGCCGGGCTCGCTTCGGCATGCTTCTTGAAGAATTCCGGCTCGCAGCCGGCGGCGAGCAAGGTCGAGTGCCATTCATTGCCGGAATTCTCGAGCGAGCGGGTCAGGCTCGACATGCGATGGCCGACCATGACGATGCGCGCGATGTTCTCCGCCCGCTCCATATACCGCGCGAGCCAGTAGAGGCTGTCGGCGGTGCGGCTCAGCATCGCGTCAACTCTCGAGCACCCATGTGTCCTTCGTGCCGCCGCCCTGGCTCGAATTGACAACGAGCGAGCCCTCGCGCATGGCGACGCGGGTGAGCCCGCCGGGAACGATGCGGATCTCGCGCCCGGCCAGAACGAACGGCCGAAGATCGACGTGGCGCGGCGCGATGCCGGCCTCGACGAAAGTCGGGCAGGTCGACAGCGCCAAGGTCGGCTGCGCGATGTAGTTGCCGGGCGCAGCGCGCAGCCGCACCCGGAAGGCGTCGAGCTGCTCGCGCGTCGCTTGCGGCCCGATCAGCATGCCGTAGCCGCCAGAGCCGTGGGTTTCCTTGACGACGAGCTCGTCCAGATGCTCGATGACATAGGCGAGATCGGCCTCCTGCGCGCAGGAATAGGTGCGCACATTGCTCAAGATCGGCTCTTCGCCGAGATAGAAGCGGATCATCGCCGGGACATAGCGATAAACCGACTTGTCGTCGGCAATCCCGGCGCCCACCGCATTGGCGAGGGTCACATTGCCCGAGCGATAGGCGTTGAAAAGGCCCGGCGCGCCGAGCGCGGAATCGGGCCGGAAGGTGAGGGGGTCGAGGAAATCGTCATCGATGCGGCGATAGAGGACGTCGACGCGGCGCGGTCCCTCGGTCGTGCGCATATAGACGATATTGTCGTCGACGAAGAGATCGGCGCCTTCGACCAGCTCGATCCCCATCTCGTCGGCCAGGAACGAGTGCTCGTAATAGGCGCTGTTGTAGGCGCCGGGCGTCAGCAGCGCGACACGCGGCTCGCCGCGACAATTGGGCGGCGCGACGGATTTGAGGGTTTCGAGCAGCTCCTCCGGGTAGTGGGCGACCGAGGCGATGCGGTGATGCGCGAAAAGGTCAGGAAAGAGCCGCATCATCGCCTCGCGGTTCTCCAGCATGTAGGAGACGCCGGAGGGCGTGCGGCAATTATCCTCGAGCACGGTGAATTCGCGCGGACCGAGCCGGACGATGTCGATGCCCGCGACATGAGTATAGACCCCTGCTGCGGGTTCGAAATCCTGCATCTCCGGGCAGAAGCCGTCATTGTGCAGGACCAGCGCCGGCGGCATGATGCCGGCGCGTAGGATCTCGCGCCGGTGATAGACGTCGCGGATGAAGGCGTTGAGCGCGCGCACCCGCTGCCGGAGGCCGTGGGAGAGCAGCTGCCATTCACCGGCATCGAGCACGCGTGGGATGATGTCGAAGGGAATGAGACGCTCGGGATCGCCGCCCTCGGTATAGACGGCGAAGGTGATGCCGATGCGGCGGAAGAGCAGCTCCGCCTCACGGCG